>NZ_JBQTCJ010000076.1:0-21897 GCF_052380005.1 Salinarimonas sp. NSM | reverse complement strand
CCGTCAATGTCGGATGCCGCCGGCGGAACTCCCTGAGGATGCGGCACACACCGGCCCGGGAACCGTATTCGTATATGGACTCCATGCTCAGGTGGCGGTCCGGATAGGCCTGGGCACCGATGATTTCCGAGAGAAAGGTTTCCGAGTGGCTGTCCCCATGCAACACACAGTTCTCGCCCCCTTCCTCGTAATTCAGTACAAACTGCACCGCAATACGGGCATTTCCGGGCCAGGTCACCCGGGGTGGGTGTTCGCCGTAGCCAATCAGGTCTCTCGGGTAATCAGCATTGTTCATGAAGGCCTCTGCAAACCGCAGCCCCGCAGGATCACATCGGTGAGAAAATCAGCCGCATGGTCAAAGTCCCGCTTCTCATACTCGGCCTTGTTTTCCACCATCAGGATCTGCACCTGGAAGTCTGCGTAGTGTTGGGTGGATGACCAGATCAGGAAGATCAGCTGTACCGGGTCTACCGGTGCCATTCGCCCAGTGTCGATCCAGTGCTGGATCACCTCCGCCCGGCCCCGCACCCACTCCCGCATGTTGGTGCGCAGGTGGTCCAGCAGGAACGGTGCCCCCTGGATGATCTCCATGGCGAACAGCCGAGAGGCCAGCGGGTATTTGCGGGACATTTCCACCTTGGTGCGAATGAAGGCTGCCAGTGCCTGGGCCGGATCGTCTTCCGGCTTGATCTCGGTGAACACCCGGTTCCAGCGGCCCAGGATGTCATCGAACATGGCCGCGTACATCTGCTTCTTGTTACTGAAGTAATAAAGCACGTTGGATTTCGGCAGCCCGGCCCGTTCCGCGATGTTCTGGATGGTCGCACCCCGGAAGCCGTGCTGGGCAAACTCCTGCTCGGCCGCGGCCAGGATTTTTTCCCGGTTGCGCTCGCGGATCCGGCCCGGCCGGTATTTGCGGCCCTTGTCCGGGCTGGCGTTGCGGCGAAGGGGTCTGGCATCCGCGACAGCGTTGTTGGTCATAAGCGTCTCTCTTTATCCATTATCGGGTCGTCCTGACGTATGGAATTCTGCCCAACAATGACTATGGATCAAAACACCGTACAGCGCCTGCCATCTGTCCTGTCACCGCCCCGGCCGATAGGGCTGACCGAGCGAGAGTGGCGTGTTCAGCCGGGTCCGGGCTGGGTTCCAGGACAACAACACCAGCATGATGATGGTCACCAGGTAGGGCAGCATGGCCAGAAACTCTGTCGGGCTGCGCCAGCCCAGCCCTTGCAGCACCAGGTGCAGGATGCTCGCCGCACCGAACAGGTAGGCCCCCAGCAACACCCGCTCTGGCCGCCAGCTGGCAAACACCACCAGCGCCAGGGCGATCCAGCCGCGACCGGCGGTCATGTTTTCCGTCCACATCGGCGTGTAGGCCAGCGACAGATACGCCCCGGCCAGTCCTGCCATGCCGCCGCCGAAGGCCACCGCCACGTAGCGGATGGTCAGCACCTTGATACCGTTGGCCGTGGCCGCTTCGGGCGCTTCTCCCACCGCCCGCAGTAACAGACCACCCCGGCTGTATCGCAGGAAGACATACACCACCACAAACAGCACAAAAGAGAGGTAAACCAGCGGGTCCTGATGGAACAGAACCCGGCCCAATACCGGAATATCGCTCAGTAGCGGAATGGCCACTCGACTGAAGCCACCCAGGGACTGGCCCACATAGCCGGCGCCGATAAAGGCACTGAGGCCGATGCCGAAAATGGTCAGGGCCAGCCCTGCGGCATACTGATTAGCGGCCAGAGTCACCGCCATAAAGGCGAACAGCATCGCCATGGCCATGCCGGCAACGATGCCCACCACCACCCCGACCGCCAGGCTGCCGCTGGTGAGGGCCGCGATAAAGCCGGCCACGGCGCCCATCAGCATCATGCCTTCCTGCCCCAGGTTGAGCACCCCGGAGCGTTCGCACACCAGTTCCCCCAGGGCCACCAGCAGCAGGGGCGTACCCGCCACCACGGTGGCCGCCAGAATATTGGTCAGCAGCAGCGTATCCACCATATCAGCTCTCCCGGGCCGGCGTTGACTGTGCGGGCTTTGCTGCAGGGACAGGTGCCCCCAGCGGCCGTTTCAGGCGCACCCGGTAGTGTATGAAGGCATCGCAGGTCAGCAGGTAGAACAGCAGCAGCCCCTGGAACAGGCCGGTCACCGCCTTGGACATACCCATGGCAATCTGCAGGAACTCGCCGCCCATGTAGGTCAGGGCCAGCAGTGCACTGGCGGCGATGATGCCAAGGGCGTGCATCCGGCCGAGAAACACCACAATGATGGCGGTATAGCCATATCCGGGGGACACCTGGGGCACCAGCTGGCCGATGGGCCCGGTCACTTCCGAGGCACCGGCAAGGCCGGCGAGAGCACCGGCCACCAGAAACGCCAGCCAGGTCAGGCGACGGGCACCGAATCCGGCGAAGGCGGCGGCACGGGTATCCTGCCCCAGCACATTGAGCTGAAACCCCGTCAGGGTGCGGCTGAACAGCACCCACACCGCCACTGCTGCCAGCAGGGCAAAGGCCAGCCCCAGATGCAGGCGGGTGCCGGACAGCAACGAGGGCAGCCGGGCGGCCTCGGCGAACATCACCGACTGGGGAAAGCCGAAACCGAACGGATCCTTCAATGGCCCGTGCACCGCGTACAACAAAAGGTTCAGGGCAATGTAGTTGAGCATGATGGTGGTCAGGATTTCGTTGCAGTGCAGGTGGGTTTTCAGGCCTGCCGCCAGCCCGGCCCAGACCGCACCAGCCGCAATACCGGCCAGTAACACCAGCGGCAACACCCAGAAACCGCTGCTGTCCAGCAGTTGCAAGGCAACGAAACTGGCGCCCAGAGCCCCCATCAGGAAGTGCCCCTCAGCCCCGATGTTCCACAGCCGCGCCCGGTAACAGACCGTCAACCCGGCCGCACACAGCAGCAGGGGCGCCATTTTCAGGCCCAGTTCCGCCAGGCCGTGGCGATCGCTCAATGGGGTGATAAAGAAATAGGTCAGCCCCTGAACCGGGTCCTTGCCCATCACCAGGAACATGACGAAGCCGGTAACAATGGTCAGCACCAGCGCCAGCAGCGGTGACAACCAGCGCATCAGCTGTGAATCCAGTGGGCGCCGCTCAAGCAACAGCATCAGACACCTCCCCGGACGGGCTGAAATCCCCGGCCATCCAGCGACCCAGCTGTTCGATGGACAACTCGGAGGTTTTCGCCAGTGGAGACAAACGCCCCTCACAGAGGGCGCCGATGCGATTGCACAGCTGGTAGAGTTCGTCCAGATCCTCGGAAATCAGCAGCACTGCCGCCCCACGATCCCGCATGGCCACCAGCGCCTCATGAATGGCCACCGCCGACCCCACATCCACCCCCCAGGTGGGGTGGGAGGCCACCAGCAGGCGGGGGTTCTGCAGTGCCTCGCGGCCAATGATGAACTTCTGCAGATTGCCACCGGACAGACTCGCAGCCGGGCTGTCGACCCCGGCACAGCGCACTCCGAAGCGTTCCACGATGTCCTCAGCAAAGCGGCGGGCCTGGCGATAGTTCACCAGATTATGACTGACCAGACCGGAGCCGGACGCGGTCAGGAGCGCATTCTCCACCAGCGACATACCCGGCACGGCGCCGCGGCCGAGGCGTTCTTCCGGCACCACCCCCAGCCCCATCTGCCGACGCGCCACCGGTGACAGGGTGCCCATTTCCTTGCTGCAGAACCGGATCATGCCCCGGGGTGAGCGGATTTCCCCGGACAGCGCCTTGAGCAGCTCGTCCTGGCCGTTGCCGGCCACGCCGGCGATGCCGACGATCTCGCCCTCCCGCAGACTGAAGGCAATGTCCCGCAGGCTGGTCCCGAACGGGTCGGTGCTGCGGTAGGTCAGGCCTTTTACATCCAGCAGGGTGGCGCCGGGGTGTGCTGTCGAGACGTTTGTCGACAGAGGGGTATTGTCACCCACCATCAGCCGGGCAATGTCCCGGGCACTGACCTCCGACGGCCGGCAGTCACCACTGACCCGCCCCTGCCGGAGCACGGTGGCGTTGTGGCACAAGGCCCGGACCTCTTCCAGCTTGTGGCTGATGAACAGAATGCTGCAGCCCTCCGCCGCCAGCTGACGCAGTGTGCTGAACAGCGCGTCCACTTCCTGCGGCGTCAGTACCGAGGTGGGCTCATCAAGGATCAACAGGGTACTTTCCTGAATCAGGCAGCGGACAATCTCGACCCGCTGACGCTCCCCCATGGACAGCGTACTGACGTAGCGGCGGGGATCCAGCGCCATGCCATAGCGCCCGGACACCTCACGTATCCTGCGATCGAGCTGACGACGGTCCCGGGCTTCATCCGCCGGCAGGCCCAGGGCAATGTTCTCGGCGACGGTGAGGGTCTCGAACAGCGAGAAATGCTGGAACACCATACCCACGCCCAGCTCCCGGGCCCGCGCCGGGTTGTCCATGGTCACTTCCTGACCGTTCCAGAGTATGCGGCCGGCATCGGGCTGGATGACGCCATAGATCACCTTCATCAGGGTGCTCTTGCCGGCGCCGTTCTCCCCCAGCAGCGCATGAATCTCGCCCGCCTCAACGGTCAGGTCAACGCCATCGTTGGCGCGGCAGCCGGGGTACTGCTTGACGATGTTCTCCAGCTTCAGGCGCAGGGCACCGCTCATAAAACAACCTCTTTCCGGCATGAAAACAACATTTGCTGACCAGATAATCAGGATTTGATGATTCGCTGACTGGCCTCAGCAATATGCTTGCCAATGTTTTTCCGGCCTGCCGTCCGGACAGGAAAGAGCCCGCAAGAACGATTAATGAACCAACTGGTCAGATTTTTGCAGAGCCAGTCTCCATGATCAGGGGAAGCATGCCCCGCCCCCATGGCGGAACCCGCCGGCGGCTGCTACACCCCTTATAGAGCGACGACAGCGGAGAACGCCCCGTGATTGAATTCTATCTGAACGGACAGCCCCGGATTCTGGAGAACCCTGACCCAAATCTGAGCATCCTCGAGTGGTTACGCACCAAAATGCGGCTGACTGGCACCAAGGAGGGCTGCGCCTCCGGCGACTGCGGCGCCTGTACCGTGGTTCTCGGCAGCCCGGTCACCGGCAGAACCGGCAATGCCAAGGGCATGGAGTATCAGGCCATCAACAGCTGCATCACCCTGGTGGGCAGCCTGCACGGCAAACACCTGATCACCGTCGACGCCCTGCAGGAGGCCCCCGGGCATCCGGTGCAACAGGCCATGATGGAACACCATGGCGCCCAGTGTGGTTTCTGCACACCGGGCATCGTGATGTCGCTGTTTGCCCTGCACTGCCATCAACAGGGCGAGGCGGCGGACGATCACACCCTGCTCGAGGCGCTCTCGGGCAACCTTTGCCGCTGCACGGGTTATCGCCCCATCATGGCGGCCGGCCGCGATGCCATGGTGCAGAGCTGGACGCCACCAGCGCCGGATCAGCCGGCTCCGGCGGGCAGCCGCAAGTCCCTCCTGGCGCCCACCCTGACCGACAATACCATCACCCGCGAACTGGGCGACATGGCCCGCCGTCACGGCTCATTTTCATCGCCTGAAGGCCGTCGTTACGACGCCCCGGTCAGCCTGCAGGAACTGCGGGATCTGCGTCGTTGCTACCCGCAATCACGACTGGTGGCCGGCAGTACCGATCTCGCCCTGGACATTACCCAGCAGCTGAAACAACTGGATCACCTGATCACCCTGGAGCGGGTGCCGGAACTGCAGACCCTGTCCAGCGCCCAGGACGAGCTGGTGATTGGTGCCGCAGTCGTCTACGAGCACTTCCGTAAACCCCTGGCCCGGCTGTGGCCGGACTTTGACGTCCTGCTGGGCCGGCTCGGCTCGCTGCAGATCCGCAACCGCGGCACCCTGGGTGGCAACATCGGCAATGCCTCTCCCATCGGCGACATGCCGCCTCCGCTTATTGCCCTGGAGGCCACGCTGGTGCTGGACGGCCCCGATGGTGAGCGACGGCTGGCCATGGAGGACTTCTTCCTCGGCTACAAGAAAACCGACCTGCGCCCCGGGGAGTTCATTCGCTCGGTGCACGTGCCGGCGCCGCGGGATAATGAACAGCTGTATATCTACAAGGTCTCCAAGCGGCTGGATGACGACATCTCGGCCGTGCTCGGCGCCTTCCGCCTGACCCTCGACGGTGGCAAGGTCACCGGCTGCCGATTGGCCTTTGGTGGCATGGCCGCCACACCGGCCCGGGCCAGGGCCGCCGAAGCCGCGCTGCTCGGCCAGAGCTGGAACGAGCAGGCCCTCACCCGCGCCATCGCTGCCCTGAGCACCGATTTCAGCCCCATGTCCGATGTGCGGGCATCCGCCGGTTACCGTTTGCAGGTGGCGGGTAACCTGCTGCGCCGCGCGTACCTGGCCAGCACAACAGCCGGCCACAGCCCGGCCCTGATGGTCACCGGATTCGAGGTAACCAGCCATGCGTAAACTGCCCCTGAACACCCCCACCCCGGCCCACAGCGCGCAAGGCGTTGCCGGCATGAGCGTCAAACACGACAGCGCCTGGAAGCACGTCAGTGGCCAGGCCCGCTACATTGATGACCTGCCCGAACCGGAAGGCCTGCTCCACGCCGCCGTCGGCCACAGCGAGCAGGCCCACGCCCGCATCCTGGCCATGGACCTGGACGCGGTCAAAGCCTACCCCGGCGTAGTTGCGGTGGTCACCGCGGCGGATGTGCCCGGCCATATCGACATCGGCCCGGTGTTCCCCGGCGACCCGGTGCTGGCAGACGGGGTGGTGGAACACGTCGGCCAGCCGGTGTTTGCAGTCGCGGCCACCTCCCACGAGGCCGCCCGCAAGGCGGCCCGGCTGGCAAAGATTGACTACGAGGCCCTGCCCGCCGCCGTCACGGTTGAGCAGGCGCTCGATCAGCAACTGTTCGTGCGACCCAGCCAGACCTGGCGCAGGGGCGATCCGGACTCGGCCATCAAGACCGCACCCCATCGTCTGCGGGGCGAGCAGCACGTGGGCGGCCAGGAGCACTTCTATCTGGAAAGCCAGGCCTGCCTGGTGGAACCGACGGAAGACGGCGGCATGTTCGTGCACACCTCCAGCCAGCATCCTTCCGAGGTGCAGAAACTGGTGGCGGAAGTGCTGGGTTTGCCGATCCATGAGGTTCAGGTGGAGGTGCGCCGCATGGGTGGCGGCTTTGGCGGCAAGGAAACCCAGGCCGCAGCCCTGGCCTGTGTGGCCTCCCTGCTCGCCCGGGTGACTGGCACGGCCATCAAGTACCGGCTATCCCGGCCCGACGACATGGTGCAGACCGGCAAGCGCCACGACTTCTACAACACCTGGGAGATCGGCTTTGACGACGATGGCCTGATCCGCGGCGCAGACATCATGGTGGCCGGCCGCTGCGGCTTTTCCCCGGACCTGTCCGATGCCATCGTCGACCGGGCCATGTTCCACGCCGACAACGCCTACTTCCTGGACCAGAGCCGCATCGTCGGCCACCGCTGCAAGACCTACACCGTCTCCAATACCGCCTTCCGGGGCTTTGGCGGCCCCCAGGGCATGATGGTGATCGAACAGGCGATGGATGACATTGCCCGCTGTCTCGGCAAAGACCCGCTGGATGTGCGCCTCACCAACCTCTACCGCCCCGGCCGGGATGTCACCCATTATGGCCAGACCGTGGAGCACCACGTATTGCCGGAGCTGATGGCCCGGCTGGAGGCCAGTTGCGACTACCGGGCCCGGCGCCAGGCCATCCTCGCCTTCAACCGCAGCAGCCCGGTGCTGAAGCGGGGCCTGGCCCTGACTCCGGTGAAGTTCGGCATCTCCTTTACCGCCAAGCACCTGAACCAGGCGGGCGCGCTGGTACACATCTACACCGATGGCAGCATCCATGTGAACCACGGCGGCACCGAAATGGGCCAGGGCCTGTACGTCAAGGTGGCCCAGGTGGTGGCCACCGCCTTCCAGGTGGACCTGGAGCGAATCAAGGTGTCCGCCACCCGTACCGACAAGGTGCCCAACACCTCGCCAACTGCGGCATCTTCCGGCTCTGACCTGAACGGCATGGCGGCGCTGGACGCCTGTGAGAAGATCCTCGCCCGCCTGACCGACTTCGCCGCAGAACACTGGCAGGTGCCGGCAGAACAGGTTCGCTTCGAGAACAACCAGGCGGTGGTCGGAGACTTGCGGGTGCCCTGGGCCGAGTTTGTGCAGAAGGCCTACATGAACCGGGTGTCGCTGTCGTCCTCCGGCTTCTACGCCACCCCGAAGATCCACTTCGACTACGAGAAAGGGGAAGGCCATCCGTTCCTGTACTACGCCAACGGCGCCTCCTGCTCCGAAGTGGTGATCGATACCCTGACCGGCGAATACCGGGTGCTGCGCACCGATATCCTGCACGATGTGGGGCGTTCCCTGAACCCGGACATCGACATCGGCCAGATCGAAGGGGGCTTTATCCAGGGCATGGGCTGGCTGACCACGGAAGAGCTGGTCTACAGCGACGACGGCCGCCTGCTGACCACCGGTCCGGCCACCTACAAGATCCCGGCGGCGTCCGATACACCGCCGGACTTCCGGGTCAGCCTGCTGCCGGACAGCCCCAACCGGGAAGCCACCGTGTTCCACTCCAAAGCAGTGGGTGAGCCGCCGCTGATGCACGGCATCTCCGTGTGGAGCGCCCTGCGGGACGCCGTGGCCAGCGTCAGTGACTATCGCTTCAACCCGCCCCTGGACACCCCAGCCACACCGGAACGGGTGCTGCAGGCGGTCACCGCCAGCCAGCACTGGCTGACACAACAGCAGGAGTCGCACTGATGGACAGGCAGATGACCTGGTACCAGGCGGTCAGCCACTGCGAACAGCAGGGCGAACCCTATGTGCTGGTGACCGTGTTAGGGGTGACCGGATCGGTGCCCCGGGAACCCGCCAGCAAGATGGTGGTGACCGGTGAGCGGAGTTACGACACCATAGGCGGCGGCCACCTGGAGTACCGGGTGTGCCAGCAGGCCCGGGCGCGGCTGGCGGGCCGGCAGTTCGGCACGGAACTGACCCACTTTCCGCTGGGAGCCAGCCTTGGGCAATGCTGTGGCGGCAGTGTCTCGGTGTTGCTGGAGACCCACCCCGGCTGCGAGCAGCGGCTGGTGGTGTTTGGCGCCGGCCATGTGGCCAGGGCCCTGATCACTGTACTGGGGCAACTGCCCTGGCGGGTCACCTGGGTGGACAGCCGCGCCGACCAGTTTCCCGAACAACTGCCCGGCAATGTGCGCCGGCATCTGACCGACGACCCGGTAGGCGACGCCCCCGACCTGTGTGATGGTGCCCAGGTACTGATCCTGACCCACAACCACCAGCTGGACTTCGATCTCTGCCAGACCCTGCTGAATGCCGGCCGTGACAGCGGGCTGGGGCTGATAGGCAGCGACACCAAGGCCGCCCGCTTCCGCCAGCGGCTGGCCCACCGGGGCTTCAGTGATGAGGTCATTGCCCGTATCCGCTGCCCGGTGGGCCGTCGTGATGTGCCGGGCAAGCGGCCGATGGAAGTGGCCGTTTCGATCATGGCAGAACTGCTGACCCTGACCGCAGTGTCGCCGGGCACCGAGACCCGCCGCGGCCTGCAATGGAAAGAACTGCGGGGGCTGATCACCAGCGCCCCGGAAGGAGCACCCAACGAATGACCCTGGAACAACTCAACCGCCTGCCCGCAGAACAGGCCGCCCGCCACTTTCAGGATTGCTGCGCGGCACAACCCTGGATCGACGGCATGGTTGCCGGACGCCCCTACGCCAATCGTCAGGCCCTGCTCGCCCGCAGCCAGGCACTCTGGCCGACCCTGACCGAAGCCGACTGGCTGCAGGCCTTCGAGGCCCACCCGCAGATCGGTGACGTCGACAGCCTCAAAAAGAAATACGCCAGCACCAAAGCCCTGGCCAGTGGCGAACAGGCCGGCGCCCGTGAAGCCTCCGATGAAATACTGCAATGCCTGAAAGCGGGTAACGACGCCTACCTGAACACCTTCGGTTTCATCTTCATCGTCTGTGCCACCGGCAAGAGCGCAGCGGAAATGCTGGCGCTGCTGGAAGACCGCCTGCCCAACTCCCGCGACGAGGAAATCCGCAACGCTGCCCGGGAACAGGCGAAGATCACCGAACTGAGACTGGAGAAACTGCTATGAGCAAGAGTCCCATTACCACTCACATTCTCGACCTGGGCCGCGGTCTTCCCGCCGCTGGAGTTGATGTAATTCTGGAACGGGTCACCACGAATGGCACCGAAACCCTGGCCAGCGGAAGCACCGACGCCGACGGCCGCATTATGCAGTGGTTCGACGCCCCGCTCAGCCCCGGCCATTACCGCCTGCGCTTCGCCACCGGCGCCTGGTACCAGGCCCGGGGCCTTGAAACCTTCTATCCGGAGGTCAGCCTCGACTTTCAGGTCAGCGACACCGATGCCCACTACCACGTCCCCCTGCTGCTGAACCAGTGGGGCTATTCCACCTACCGGGGGAGCTGATGAGCCAGACCATAGCCACTTTACCTGCCGGCTGCACCGCCATTCGCGGCCAGATTCTGCAGTTTCTGGATGACCCCGGTAACGGCCCCGAGCCGGCTCCGGGCAGCTACCAACACCTGCCGGATGGCCTGCTGGTGATGCATCAAGGCAAAGTGATCGCCTGCGGTGCCGCAGCTGAGTTGAGTGCGCTGCTGCCGGCCGATACCCCGGTCACCCGTTACCCGGACAGCCTGATCCTGCCGGGCTTTATCGACACCCACGTGCACATGCCGCAGCTGGGCGTGATCGCCAGCTACGGCGCCCAGTTGCTGGACTGGCTGGAGAACTACACCTTCCCCCACGAATCGAAGTTCGCGGACCAGACCTTCGCCCAGGCCGAAGCTCATCGCTTCACTGACCTGCTGCTGAGCCACGGCACCACCTCCGGTCTGGTGTTCTGCACCTCCCACCCCGGCTCGGTGGATGCCCTGTTCAACGCCGCCGAAGCCCGGGGCATGGGCCTGCACGGTGGCAAGGTGATGATGGACCGGTTCGCTCCGGACGCCCTGATGGACACCGCGGGCAGCAGCTACGATGACAGCCGTGCCCTGATCGACCGCTGGCACCACAAGGGCCGTCAGCGCTATGCCATCACCCCCCGCTTTGCCGCCACCTCCACCCCGGACCAGCTGGCAGTGGCCGGGCAGCTGGCCCGGGAAACCCCGGACGCCCTGATCCAGACCCACTGGGCCGAGAACCACGCCGAAATCGCCTGGATTGCCGAGCTGTTCCCGGACCGGGCCAGCTACCTGGACGTGTACCATCACTATGGCCTGCTGGGAGACCGCACGGTTCTGGCCCACGGCATTCACATCGACGATGAAGACCGCCGCACCCTGGCCGACACCGGCACCCGTATCGCCTTCTGTCCTACCTCCAACACCTTCCTTGGCAGCGGCCTGTTCGACTTCCGCAGTGCCCGGGGTGCCGGTGTCACCGTGGGTCTGGCGTCGGATGTCGGCGGTGGCACCAGCCTGTCCATGCTCGCCAGCATGGCCGAGGCCTACAAAGTCTGCCGCCTGCGGGACCAGCCCCTGACACCCTTCCAGGCGTTCTACCTGAGCACCCTGGGCAATGCCCGGGTACTGCATCAGGGCGACGAGATCGGCAGCTTCCGCCAGGGCGCCTGGGCCGATGCCGTGGTCCTCGACCTGAATGGCGGCCCGATGCTGGCCATGAAACACGAACAGCCGGGTACGCTTGCCGAAACCCTGTTCAACCTGATGATCCTCGGGGACGACCGCACTGTGGCCGCCACCTGGGTGGCCGGCCAGTGCCAGTACCAGCGCCCGGCCACCACTGTTAACAAGGAGCCCGTCTGATGGAAGCCTACCTGAGCGAATGGCTCAGCCTGATCATCCGCTGGTTCCACGTAATCGCCGGAGTTGCCTGGATTGGCGCCTCCTTCTACTTCGTCTGGCTGGATAACCATTTGCGGGAGCCGCCGGACTGGAAAAAACAGAAAGGCATCAAGGGTGATCTGTGGGCAATCCACGGTGGCGGCTTCTACGAGGTGGCCAAATACCGCCTGGGGCCGGAGCAGATGCCGCGGGAGCTGCACTGGTTCAAATGGGAAGCCTACAGCACCTGGCTCAGCGGCATGGCGCTGCTGTTCGTGGTCTATTACATGGGCTCACCGGGCTACCTGATCGACCCCTCCAAAGCCCAGCTCAGCGGCGGCGCTGCCATCGCCATCGGCCTTGGCACCCTGCTGGCGGTGATGGTCATCTACGAAGCCCTGATCCGCAGCCCCCTGGCAGACAACGGCAAGGCCTTCGGCCTGGTGCTGTTCGCCATTCTGGTGCTGGTCAGCTGGGGCCTGTTCCAGGTGTTCTCCGGCCGTGGTGCGTACATCCACGTGGGGGCAGTGATCGGCACCATTATGGTTGCCAACGTCTTTCTCGGCATCATCCCGGCCCAGCGGGCACTGGTCGGCGCCGTGGCCAGAGGTGAAGAACCCGGCGAACGGGTCGCTCACCTGGCCGCCCTGGCCAAACTCCGCTCCACCCACAACAACTACCTCACCCTGCCGGTCATCTTCATCATGATCAGCAACCACTACCCGCTGTTCTACAGCCACCCCCACGGCTGGGCCATCCTCGCCGCCATCGGCTTCATCACCGCCTACGCCCGCCATTACTTCAACCTGCGCCATCAGGACATCAACAAACCGTCGATCCTGGTCATTGCCGGCGTGCTCACCATCGCCCTGATCTGGGCCCTGGCCCCCGCCCCACGGCCGGCGCCACAACAGACCAGCAACCAGCCGGCCGTCACCGATGCCGACATCCAGACCCTGATGGACACACACTGCATCGCCTGCCACGCCCCGGAGCCCAGTCACCCGGCCTTCCAGGCCCCACCCGCCGGTATCGCGCTGCAGGACTTGTCACTCCTCCTGCAACACCGGGACAAGGTCCGCCAGTCCGCCGTCAACTCCCACTACATGCCCCTGGGCAACCCGACGGGAATGACAGAGGACGAGCGCCAGGCGTTGGGACGGTGGCTGGATGAGCAGTAGATAACGCAGATTTGGGCAAGGAGCGGGAACAGCAATAACCGCAGCCGGAAACAGGGACGTGGGGCGGTCTTGCCAAAATCGTGCGGAGCCAGGATGGCGGAGCCCGAGCGCACAGGGACGTGTTTACAGCGTATTTTGGCAAGACCGCCCCACGGCCCTGTGCACAATACCGGGGCATTACCAGTTGGCCGGCGCCCAGGAATCGGGCAACCTGCCCCTTAAACCCGGCACCCCAAAAACCAGAACCCCCGCACAGCAGACCAGTTGGTCAGGTTTTTACCCACTCCCCACCCCGATCCCACCACTCTGGTACGCCCCTTGCTGTACCTCTTCCACAGAGGGACGGCCCGCACCAACGCTGCCCCCATTCAGCCCAACCCGACATCGCCCAACATCAAGAACGAGAGGTAGTACCATGAAGGATCAGCAACCACGCAAGGGCCTGATCAACCGCATCAGCCGTGCCATCGCCGTGACCGCCAGCCTCGGCGCTCTCGCCATCGGCGGCCTTGGCCTCAGCAGTGCCGCCCACGCCGACACCAACATCCGCTTCACCCTCGACTGGCGCTTCGAAGGCCCCTCTGCCCCCTTCCTCATGGCCCTTGAACGGGGCTACTTCAAGGAAGAAGGCCTCAACGTCACCATCGACTCCGGCAGCGGCTCCGCCGGCGCCGTGACCCGGGTAGCGACCAATGCCTACGACATGGGCTTCGCCGACTACAGCGCACTGACCGAAACCACCGCCAACAACCCGGACACCGAAGTCACCGGCATCTACATGGTCTACAACGCCATGCCCGCCGCCGTCTTCGCCCTGAAACGCTCCGGCATCGAAACCCCCGCCGACCTCAAGGGTAAAACCCTTGGCGCCCCGGTGTTCGATGGCGGCCGTAAAGCCTGGCCGTCCTTCGCCCGTCATAACGGCCTGAACGTGGACGACGTCACCTGGCAGTCCGTGGAACCCGCCATCCGTGAAACCCTTCTGGCTCGCGGTCAGCTCGACGGCATCACCGGCTTCTACTTCACCAGCCTGCTCAACCTTGAAGCCCGGGGCGTCGATCCGGACGACATCGTGGTCCTGAAATATCCGGACTACGGCGTCGAGTTCTACGGCAACACCATCATTGCCCGTAACGAACTGCTCGAAGAAAACCCGGAGGCCGTGCGGGGCTTCCTGCGTGCCTTCAACCGCGCCCTGCAGGAAACCATCGCCGATCCGGAAACCGCCATTGCCTACGTCAAGCAGCGCGATGCCCTGATCGACGAGGCACTGGAGCTGCGCCGCCTCAAACTGGCTCTGGAAACCAACGTGATCACCGATGAAACCCGGGCCGAAGGCCTCGGTGCCATCACCACAGAGCGCATGGAACGGGCCCTTGCCGACATGATCGCATCCTACAACCTGGAGCCTAAGCCGGAACTGGAAGCCCTGTTCGACAGCAGCTTCCTGCCCCCGATCGCGGATCGCATGATCGACTGAGCACCGCCACGCAGGACCCGTCCGGCGACGGGTCCTGCCTGTCAAAAACCTCAACCTCCAACATTTACCGCCGGAGTTTCGATGGATCTGGTCACCTTTGAGAACGTCAGCATGCGCTATGGCGACGAGGACAGCCCCCTCGCCATTGAAGACATCAGCCTGACGGTCAAGGAAAACGAGTTTGTTGCCGTGGTCGGCCCCTCCGGCTGTGGCAAGTCCACCCTGATGAAGCTGGTCACCGGCCTGGCGCCCCCCAGTGATGGTTATGTCTATCTCGGCGGGAAACAGGTATCCGGCCCCCAGGAGGGCGTCGGCATGGCCTTTCAGGCTTCCAACCTGCTGCCCTGGCGAACCACCCTGGAAAACATCCTGCTGCCGATGGAAATCGTTCAGGAGTATCGCCACCGCTTCAAGAAAGAAAAGGCCCTGTTCGAAGAGCAGGGGCGGGCCCTGCTGAAACGGGTCGGCCTGGGTGGCGTGGAAGACAAGTTCCCCTGGGAGCTGTCCGGCGGCATGCAGCAACGGGCGTCCATCTGCCGGGCCCTGATCCACAAACCGAAACTGCTGATGCTGGACGAGCCCTTCGGCGCCCTGGACGCCTTCACCCGGGAAGAACTCTGGTGCATGTTGCGGGACCTGTGGCAGGAAGAGCCGTTCACCGTGGTGCTGGTTACCCACGACCTGCGGGAAGCCGTATTCCTGGCAGACACCGTGTACGTGATGAGCAAGGGCCCGGGCCGCATCCTGGTGCGCAAACCGGTGGAACTGCCCCGCCCCCGGGACATTGCTGTTACCTACAGCGATGAGTTTGCCGAACTGGTGTTCGAGCTGCGGGACCACATTGGCCGTATCCGGGAGAAAACCACATGAAGCTGACCCCTGCCAAACGCCGCAAACTGCTGATCCAGGCCAGCCCCTGGCTGCTGCTGGTGTTCCTGACCCTGTTCTGGGAACTGGTGTGCTTCGCCTTCAAGGTTCCCACCTACCTGTTCCCGGCCCCCTCCGACATCTGGGCCGCTTGGCTGCAATACCGGGCCCCGATCATGCAACACGCCCTGCAGACCCTGTTCACCACCGTCACCGGCTTCGGTATTGCCGTGGTGTTCGGGCTGATCCTGGGGATTCTGGTGGGCTCATCACCGGTGATCTACAAGGCGCTCTATCCACTGCTGGTGGGTTTCAACAGCATCCCAAAAGTGGCCTTCGTGCCGGTGCTGGTGGTGTGGTTCGGCATCGGCACCGTGCCCGCCATACTGACCGCGTTCCTGATCTCCTTCTTCCCGGTGGTGGTCAACATGGCCACCGGCCTGGCGACCCTGGAGCCGGAACTGCAGGACGTGCTGAGATCCCTCGGCGCCAGCAAGATGGACATCCTCAAGAAGGTCGCGCTGCCGCGCTCCATGCCCTACTTCTTCGCGTCCCTGAAAGTGGCCATTACCCTGGCGTTTGTGGGCTCGGTGATCTCCGAAACCGTGGCCTCCAACCTCGGCATCGGCTACCTGATGATGTCCGCCAGCTCCACCATGAACATGGGACTGGTCTTTGCGGGGCTGGTGGTGATCGGCATCATGGGCGTGGCCATGTACGAGATTTTCGCCTTTGTCGAGCGCCGCATGACCAAATGGGCCACCCGGGGCTCCGAAATGGCGTTCTGATCAGAACGCCGATAGTTCCTCCTGCAGATCACTCTGCAGCTCGGCGGGGGCGGTGATCCAGAGGGTTTCATCTGCCCCCGGCAACACTCCGATGTCGATGCCGTCCCGGCTCAGGCCGGGTACCCACTTGCGGAAGAAATCGGGCAGTGAAAGGCTCTTGGGCGTCAGGTCTGCAGAGCCTTCGGCCCAGGCCACCGCAAACTCCGCCAGCGGCCAGACCGGCAGATAGTCGACGCCGTCCTCTTCGGAGGAGATTTTCAGGAAGCGGTTATCGCTGTTGATCAGAATCCAGATCTCCCGTTCCTCCGCCACGCAGCTCAGGAAGTAGTCGTAGCGTTCCTCACCGTTCATTGCGAGTACGGCGTTCAGTTCGTCATTGCTTAGTTCTTGTCCCACCACCGTCTCCTGTCTCACCTTCAATGTTCAGAGCAGGATACCCTGAACCCGCAGGCCGAAACAGGAGGCCGGGCGACGAATCACCACGGGCGAACCGTGTGTTCGCCCGTGTGCGTGCGCCGCGCTTACTTCTTGCCTGCAAAATTCGCCTGAATCCGTTGCAGCAGGTAGTCCCGGGCGGTGATCGGGGGGTATTTGCCCTCGGGGCCTTCAATGACCACGTCCTTGTTGGCCTGGCAGAAGAACGCGATGCTGTAGCGGGGTCCGTTGTAGTCGCCCGGTTTCGGCATGCGGACCCGGTGGAGGGTGGATTTGAGGCGGTCGTCGCTCCAGCGCATCAGCATGTCACCGATATTGCAGGTGATCAGCTCGTCTTTTGGCATCACACTGAACCATTCCCGCTGATCACCGGCGCCTTCCGCGTCTTTGCCGGGGCTGACCTGCAGGCCGCCCTGGCCGTCCCGCTGGAACACCATGGTCAGGCAGTCGAAGTCGGTATGGGCACCGGCCCGCCACAGACGTTCATCGGCCAGATCCCGTTCAGCCACCGGCAGGTAATGGAGCAGGCGCAAGGTGCTCTGGTAATCCGGCTGACGCCGGTCATGGGCGCGGGTGAAGAAGTCCCGTTCAAAACCCAGCCGCTCGGCAAAGCAGGACAGCACCTTCATGCCCAGTTGCCAGGCTTCATATTCGAACGCCAGCATCACCCGCTGGAACTCCGGCACCACCGTCTGGTTCGGCCACAGGTCGTCCATGTGCGGCAGGGTGATCTGGAAGGATTCCTTCTGGTCGGCGGTGCCGGTGGAAGGCCGCACCTGAGACATGAACTCCCAGCCGGCGTTGAGCCCTTCTTTCAGGGGAAAACGCTGTTTCTGCTCCGCCGGCAAGGCAAAGAAGGCTTCGGACAGGGCAAAGGCGTTACGAACCTTCGTGACGTCCAGGCCATGGTGGGCCAGCTGGAAGAAGCCCACTTCGGTGGCGGCCTGCCATAGCTGGTTGGTGATCTCCTCTCTGCGAGCGTCGAAGTCCGTCAGGTCAATGACCGGAATTTCCCGGCTGGTTTCCCGGCCAAAGCCACCGAAGGTGGTTTCCAGCTCCAGCTCTTTCAGGCCGTAAAGGGGTTTGCTGCCAGCGGTGGGCGAGGAGGTATCAGGGGAAGTGGTGGTTGTCATGGGTGTCTCCAAATCGTAACTGTCATTGAAGACCGGGCACAGGCAGAGACTGCTGGAAGCAGGTCAACCTGCACTGGCGGCACGTTCGGCCAAACCCGGTCGCAGGCTGAGCAATGACCCGAAGCCGCTGGCTCCTGACTGCTTCTACTCAAGCACAACCCGGGGCGGCACCGTCACGGCGGCCACCCTGGTTACCTATAAGGCAAGCAGGCTTTGTGCCAGCGTGAATGGCTGACAAAAACACCCTATCTTCAAAGTGTTGCATTCAACGACCTGCTGCGCGGCGAGGCTTTCACGCACCACTTCGGTGCCCTGCGCCGCGATAACGCACTGTCGTGCAGCCCGGAACAGCGGCCGGACTGAGCCCATCACCCGCAAATACAAGAGCTGTCCAACTGGTCAGGATTGGAGGGCTTTTTGCATTGAGTCTGTCTGTTGCAATCAAACAACCCACAACCATCAAGAGCAGAAGCGGTCAGGGGATACTGTGTGCCCCGGGACATTGCTCGGAACCTGAAAGGAGCAAGCCTATGGCCTGGCTGATCCGTAATGCCACTGCCGTCTATTCGAAAGAACACCCCACTGCCACCGATATCCGCATTGCCGATGGCCGCATCACCGCCCTTGGTCAGGGCCTGGAGCCCCTGCCCGACGGCAGCGAAACAGTGCTCGACGCCCGCGGCTGTGTGATCTGGCCGGGGCTGGTCAATACCCACCACCACCTGTTCCAGTCCATCCTCAAAGGGGTGCCGGCCGGCATTAACCAGGATCTGGGGGACTGGCTGAGCTCGGTGCCCTACCGGTTCTGGCCGAAGATCACCCCGGAGCTCATGTACCACACGGCTCGACTGGGCCTTTACGAGTTGCTTCGCTCCGGCGCGACCGCCTGTGCCGATCACCACTACCTGTACCACCGCACGACGTCGCCGGAGATGGAAGAGGCGGTCTGGCAGGCAGCGGAGGAGCTGGGCATCCGCCTGGTCCTGTGCCGCGGCAGTGCCGATGAGCAGGGGAGCCATCAGGGCATGATCGACCACGGCATCGAACCGGAAACCCTGGATCAGATTCTGGCGCGACTGGAACACAGCCACCGCCGCCACCATCAGGACGGGGGAAACGCCATGAAAAAACTGGTGGTGGCGCCTACCAGTCTGATCCACTCCAGCTCTCCGGAAAGCCTCCGTCTGCAGGCCCGCTGGGCCCGGGAGCAGGGGCTGAAAATGCATTCCCATCTGCTGGAAGTGACCTTCGATGAGGTTCAGGCTCGCCACAAGTACAACATGAGCGCCATCGACTATGCCGAGTCCGTGGGCTGGCTGGGCAGTGACGTGTGGTTTGCCCACCTGGTCCACAGCGATGCTCATGCAATCCAGCGGCTGGCCGCCACCGGTACCGGCATTGCCCATTGCCCCACCTCCAACTGTCGCCTTGGCAGCGGCATTGCCCCGGTGACAGCCATGGCCCGGGCGGGCGTTCCCGTTTCCATGGCGGTGGACGGCTCGGCCTCCGCCGAATCCGGCTCCATGCTGCAGGAGCTGACCATGACCTGGCTGATCCATCGGTCAGTCCACGGGCCCGAGGCCACAACTCTGGAACAGGTGCTGGACTGGGGCAGCCGCGGCGGCGCCGAGCTGCTTGGCCTGCATGAAACCGGCGCTCTGGCGGTGGGCAAGGCAGCGGACCTGGTGCTGTTCGATGTGGATCAACCCCGGTTTGCCGGCGTGCACATGCCGCTGATGGCACCGCTGATGTGCGGCGAACCGGTTACGGTGCGGGACAGTTTCGTGAATGGTAAACCGGTGGTTCAAGACGGTCGGGTAGCAGGGCTGGATGCCGGCGAGCTGACCCGCAAGGTGCAGGAGGGGGTGAAGGCATTGCTGGCCTGATCAACGCCATTGATGAGCCCCGGAGCACAGTCTGTGCCCGGGGCATGTACATGTTTTACTGCGGATAGTTCGCCGTCATACCTTCTACGTACCAGTTCATGCTGGCCAGCTCTGCCCGGGTCATGCTGACACCTTCCGGCACTTTCAGTTCGCCGGCCTGATTTTTCAGGGGTCCGGTGAAGGGGTGGAACTCACCACTGCGAATGGATTCGGTTACCGCATCCACCTGTTCACGCTGCTCCGCCGTCAGCCGGTCGCTGACCTTGACGATCTGGATCACGTCCTCGGCGATACCGCCCCAGTAGTCAGCGGACTCCCAGGTACCGTCCATCACCTGCTGGATGGTGTCGATATAGTACGGCGCCCAGTCATTTACCACGGACAGCAGGTGCGCATTGGAACCAAACTCGCTCATGTCAGACGCCTGACCCACCGCCCAGTTGCCACGGCGTTCCGCCGCGATCATCGGTGCCGGACTGTCGGTGTGGGAAACAATCACGTCCACCCCCTGATCCATCAGGGTGTTGGCGGCATCGGCTTCGCGGGCCGGATCAAACCAGGTGTTGACCCACACCACCCGCAGGTCGATGTCCGGATTAACCGATTTCGCGCCCAGATAGGTGGCGTTGATGTCGCGGATCACTTCCGGAATCGGGAAAGACGCGATGTAGCCGATGGTGTTGGTTTCACTCACCAGGCCGGCAGCCACACCGGTTACGTAGCGGCCTTCATAGGTCACCGACAGATAGGTACCTAGATTGTCATCCCGCTTGTAACCGGTCGCATGCAGGAAGGTGGTATCAGGGAACTCTTTGGCCACCCGTTCAGTGGGGTTCATAAAGCCAAAGGAGGTGGTAAAGATGACATCATGGCCGGTCTGGGCCAGGCGACGGATGGTGCGCTCGGCGTCAGCGCCCTCGTTGACATTCTCAACGTAGGTGGTGCTGACCTTGTCCCCGAAATGGGATTCTACCGACAAGCGGCCCTGGTCATGCTGATAGCTCCAGCCGTGGTCACCGATGGGGCCGACGTAGACGAAGCCCACTTTCATGGGGTCATCGGCCATCGTGACCGTCGGTAACGCAAGGGTGGAGGTAACAGTGGCGGCCAGAACCAGACTGCGTTTCAGACTCATGGATACATCTCCTGAACGGATTGGGGATCGTGAAGGCCCTTACTGCCTCCGGATGGCAGGGCCGGAGCAAAAAGCTGGCCAATCGTTCAGGAAATCAGGAGAAGCCCTGTCATACGGGTGTCACGGAGGCACCAGAATGTCCGTCACGCGGAGTTCGTTGCCCCGGTCAACGAAAAACCCGCTGCCCTGCGCACAGGCACAGGGCAGCGGGTTCAGGGAATGCATTGTATGGGGGCGCGCAATACAGGGTGCCCCGTGTCAGGGCAGTGCTACGGCCTCAAACCGGGCCAGCTCACGACCCTGCTCATCCAGCAACTTCAGCACCTTACCCCGCAGATTAACCCCCGCAGTGGCGGAAAAGGCCTCGTAGAGGGGCGCCTCGATGTTGTCGTCAAGGCAGGCCATCTTGGTGCTGGCCATGGAATCAAACAGCAGATACGCCGCCTGCAGGGTGTATTGGCCGACGAAGCGGTTGCAGCCGCTGAAGCCGTGCACGCGGCCATCATCCAGCAGGATCATGTGGGGTTCCGTATCACGAACACCGGTTTCGACCGTATGCTCGCCCACCTGCGCCAGCTGCCAATAGGTGTTGGTCAGGGGTGCAGTCGGGACGGGACGATCACCCCCTGCGGTTGTGGTTCCGGGACCACCCGCACAGCCCGTCAGGGCCAGCAGGGTGACCAGCACCAGCGCGAACGTCAGTTGTATTCCTTTCATTGGATCACTCCTTGCCAGAAACGGAGGTTCAGCCACCTGCTGCTGAAGCTCCTGAAGTTTATCAGCTCTGCCCGAAAAGGTATGTGACTTTACCCCGGTGTCCACGCCTGAAAGCCGCACTTGTCACAGACATAACTGGCATTGATGCGGTTTTTTCTGATATTTTCAGACTGCCGGTTTCCGGTGCGTGCCGCTACCTTGCCGGCTCTTTTGATCGCACCCTGCTGTCCCCCATCCGCTCCGGAGAGGGTTTCACCGGCTCCCCACGACGAAAACGAAAGGCCCGGACCCCGATTGTTCAGAGGCCGTTTGACCGGGCTATATCTATGTCGCTGTTACTGTTTCTGGTGATCCCTCTGGTGGGCTGCGTCATTGCCGGCTGCATGCCTGCCTATGC
>NZ_JBQTCJ010000075.1:0-21992 GCF_052380005.1 Salinarimonas sp. NSM | reverse complement strand
GGGCGACGGCCACGCCGGCGGGCAGGCGAGCGGCGGCTCCGCCGACGGCCGGGCCCGCGGGGAGGGCGGCGGTGCCGGACCCGAGGGCTTCACCCTGGAGAGGAGATCCGACGATGATGCGCCGAGCGCTTCTCATCCTCGTCGCGGCGGCGACGCTGACGGCGGGGTCTATCTCTGACGCCTCCCTCGCGCGGGCGGAGGAGAACATCTGCGAGGCGGAGATGATCCGCGCGGCGGCCGCGCACGACGTGCCGCTGGCCGTCCTGTTCGCGGTCGGCCTCACCGAGACGGGCCGGCGCGGCAACCTGCACCCCTACGCGCTCAACATCGGCGGGCGCTCGTTCTTCGGGGAGAGCCGCGAGGCCGCGCTCGCGGAGTTCGAGCGCTCGCGCGCGGCCGGCGTCAAGCTGATCGATCTCGGCTGCATGCAGATCAACCATTATTGGCACGGGCAGGAGTTCGACACCGTCGGCGACATGCTCGATCCGACCAAGAACGTCACCTACGCGGCGCTCTTCCTCAAGCGACTGCGCGCCCGCCACGGCTCCTGGACGCTGGCGGTGGCGCGCTACCACGCCGGCCCGCGCAACACGCCGGCGCAGAAGCGCTACGTCTGCGCCGTGATCCGCCACATGGTCTCGAGCGGCATGGGCGCCTGGACCCCGAACGCGCGCGCCTTCTGCGGCTGAGCCGGGCCGGCCGCAGGAAAGCGACGGGCATGGTGAATCGAATGCGTCGCTAAACGGAATCTTTACCATTTCGGTCAACCTTAATGGAAATAGCCCTTCCGTGCGTCTTCGAGGTGCGCCGATGTCTCAAGTTGCTCTGTCCGCGGGTATCCGCGACACCCTTCTGACGATCCAGCGGACGACGCGGTCGGCGACCATGTCCGAGCAGCGTCTCGCCACGGGCCTCAAGGTCAACTCGGCGATCGACAACCCGCTCGCCTTCTTCACGGCGGCGGGCTTGCGCGATCGGTCGAACGACCTCGCCGGCCTGCAGGACTCGATGCAGCAGGCGACGCGGACGATCTCCGCGGCCAATGCGGGCATCGAGGGCATGAAGAAGCTCTTCGAGACCGCGCAGGGCCTCGCGAACCAGGCGGCGGCCGAGCAGGACGGCGCGGTGCGCAACACGCTCCAGACGCAGTTCAACGAGATCATCCGGCAGGTCGACGACCTGATGCGGAACTCCGGCTACGGCGGCGTCAACCTGCTCAACGGCGGCACGCTCAACGTCCGCTTCGACGCCAACGACACCACCGCCTCGCTGGCGCTCACCGTCAACAGCGGCACGGTGCTCAACGCCGCGACGCTGGGCGTCACGACCGGCGCCGTCGGCAGCTGGTCGAACGCCGACACGACGTCGACCGCGGGCAACGTGGCGATCAACCAGGCGCTCACCTCGATCCGCTCGGCGATCACGACCCTGCGCTCGGAGGCGAGCCGTCTGGGCGCCAACAACGCGATCATCACGACGCGCCAGGAATTCACCGAGAACATGATCAACACGCTGCGCGCCGGCGCGGACGACTGGACGCTCGCGGACCTGAACGAGGAGGGCGCCAAGCTGACCTCGCTCAACACCCGCAACCAGATCGCCCAGACGGCGCTGGCGCTGGCCTCCCAGCGCGACCAGTCGGTCCTGCGGCTGTTCGGCTGATCGGGCGCGCCCGCCGCGGCGGAACGCCGGGCGAGACGAAGGAGACCGCATGATGTCGCTCGACCTCGCTCACCCGCTGGACGATCCCGCCCTGCAGGCGCAGTACGAGGAGGCGCGGGCGCTGCGCGCGCCCGCCGATCCCGAGGCCTTCGACGCGGGCTGGGGGACCGGGCGCATCTTCGTCTCGGTCGTGTCCTTCCGAGACCCCGAGTGCCAGAAGACGCTCGTCGACCTTTTCGAGAAGGCGGCCCGGCCCGAGCGCATCCATGTCGGGCTGATCCGCCAGCACGATCCCGTCGAGGACGCGGCCTACCTCGCGCCGGAGCCGGCGCGCGCCGGCCAGGTCCGCGAGGTGCGTGTCCATTGGCGCGACGGACTCGGCGTGTGCTGGGCGCGCTTCCTGGCGCAGGCGCTCTGGCGCGGCGAGGACTACTTCCTCCAGATCGATTCGCACATGCGCTTCGAGCCGGGCTGGGACGAGATCCTGATCGGCGACCTCGCCGGCTGCCCGTCCGAGAACAGCGTCCTCGCCTCCGCGCCGCCGCCCTACCTGACGCCGGGCGACACGCTCTCCGATCTCTTCCCCGGCGTGCTGCGCACCGACGGCTTCGAGCCGAGCGGCGCGCTGCGCTTCACCGGGCTTTGGCTGCCGAAACCGCTCGAGCGCTATGTGCGCATGCCCTTCCTGCTCGCGGGCTGCCTGTTCGCGCCGGGCCGGCTGATCTCCGAGATCCCCTACGACCCCTACGCGGCCTTCTCGACGGAGGAGGTGAGCTACGCGCTGCGCCTGTTCACGCACGGCTGGGACATCTATGCCGCGCCGCGCCGCTCGATCTGGCACCAGTACAAGCGCGACAACCGGGTGAAGCGCGGGGACATGACGGACCTCTCCTTCACGATGCGCAACAACGAGTGGACGGCCCGCGCCTTCCACCGCTTCAACCACCTGACCGGGCATACCACCGTGCTCGACGCCCCGATCCTGGTCGACCTCGACCTGTTCGGGCTCGGCGAGGCGCGCGGGCTTCCCGAGTTCGAGGCCTGGGCCGGCGTCGACTTCCGCTACAAGCGCATCACCGTCGACTGCGCCCGTGCCCGCTTCATCCCCGACATCGACGCCATCGCCTCCTTCCCGGTGCCGGTCCTCGACGACCCGACGAAGGTGCGGCCCGCTCTCGTCGAGCCCGAGGAGATGCGGCTGCGCGAGGTCCTCTCCGCCTGGGAGGTCCCGGCCCTCGCCGCCGAGCTCGTCGATCTCCTCATCGAGCTCGACCGCCACCGCGTCGCCCGCGAGGGCAAGCCGCCGCACGCGCGGCTCCAGCCCGATCGCGCCCGCCTGCTCGCCGACTTCGAGACCTGGGACCGCTACGCGCTCGCCTGCGAGCTCGCGAAGCTGTCCTACACGGTGCACCTCATGAACACGCTCGACGAGATGCAGGCGGGCCTCGCCGCATCCGGCGGCTGACGGCCGGGGAGATCCGCCGATGAAGACGCGCGAGAGCACGCCGGCGGCGCGGACGGCACGGGACGGGGAGCGGCCGGACCTGACGATCCTGCTGCCCACCTGGGAGCGGCCGACCTATCTCGATACCTGCCTCAAGCACCACGTCTCGCACTTCGACGCCGCCGGCCTCGACTACGAGATCCTCGTCTGCGACAACGACTCGGGCGAGGCGACCAAGGCCGTCATCGCGCGCTGGTGCGAGAAGAGCCCGCGCGTGCGCTGCGTGACGCAGCCGAAGAACCTCGGCTATCTCGGCAACTTCTACTACGGGCATCGCCACGCGGCCGGGCGCATCGTGGTGACGACGGGCGACGACGACCTGCTCATTCCCGAGAGCGTCGCGGCATACGTCGCCATGTTCGACGCCGATCCCGAGCTCGTCATGGTCCAGGCGCCGTGGTTCGTGATGAACGAGCGCGAGCGCAACAAGATCATGGGTACCGCCTACACGCTCGACGGCCCCGTCGAGATCGCGCGGGGCGACTATCGCCGGGCGATCGAGCTCGTGCTCGAGAAGCGCATCTTCCCGGAAGTCTTCGCGATCCGCACGGATCTCGTGCCCGAGATCATCGGACCCGCAGACCAGACAGCGTACCACTTCTTCGTGACGCTCGCGCGCGCCGTCGAGGCCGGGCGGGTCGTATTCTCCGACCGCCCTCACGCGATCGTCACGGGCATCTCGCGCCACGGCAAGCACCAGGGCAACAGCGAGACCGCGAGCGGCTGGGACATGTATCGCGGCGGGCTCGAGTTCCTGCTCGGCCGCGCCCGCGACGCTGAGCCGGACGCGGACTGGAGCGAGGCGCTGCGCCGGCTCGACGCCTTCGTCATCGACCGCATGCACGTCGCCGTCCACATGCTGCTGGGCGCGCGCGCCTGGGAGAAGGCCTGGTATCTCTGCCGGCGGCTGAGGGCCTACGCCCACTCCGTCGTCGCCGAGAGCACGATGCACGAGCTGCTCTCGCTCGCGGCGATGGACGCGGCCCTGCGCGAGGCGACGCTGCTCGGGGCGAGCGACGTCGTCCTCTCCGACGAGCTCTTCTCGATCTATCTCAACGTCATCGACCTCGAGCGCCACGGGGTCGAGCCGATCTGCGCGTCCGACTGGGACGGCACGCGCCGCGGGCGCACGGCCTTCCTGGGCATGAACCGCAGGCGCGAGCCGGGGGACCACCCGGACGACCTCGTCGTCGACGTCGCCGCCGTGATGCGGCGCATCTCCGCCTGATCGCGTGACGTGCGACGTTCGTCGCAAGCATTCGTTCACCGGTATCTCGAAGGCCCGCCTCGCGCGGGCCTTTTTCGTTGGTCCGCCCAAGTCTTAATCTGCGTTAGGCACGTTCTTGAACCGGTCCTTTACGGGTCCCGAGCCAATCTGCGCCTGAGGCTAGAAGAGCCTCGTCGACGACACAGAAGGAGTTCGTCATGCAGATCGCACTTTCCTCGGGCATCCGTAACACGCTGCTCACCATCCAGCAGACCACCCAGGCTGCGAACCAGGCCGAGCAGCGCCTGGCCACGGGCCTGAAGGTCAACTCGGCCATCGACAACCCGCTGGCCTTCTTCTCGGCGGCGGGCCTGCGCGATCGGTCGAACGACCTCGCCGGCCTGCAGGACTCGATGCAGCAGGCGACGCGGACGATCTCCGCGGCCAATGCGGGCATCGAGGGCATGAAGAAGCTCTTCGAGACCGCGCAGGGCCTCGCGAACCAGGCGGCGGCCGAGCAGGACGGCGCGGTGCGCAACACGCTCCAGACGCAGTTCAACGAGATCATCCGGCAGGTCGACGACCTGATGCGGAACTCCGGCTACGGCGGCGTCAACCTGCTCAACGGCGGCACGCTCAACGTCCGCTTCGACGCCAACGACACCACCGCCTCGCTGGCCCTCTCGGTCAACAGCGGCACGGTCCTCAACGCCGCGACGCTGGGCGTCACGACGGGTGCCGTCGGCTCCTGGTCGAACGCCGACACGACGTCGACGGCGGGCAACGCCAACATCGCGTCGGCCCTCACCTCGATCCGCACGGCGATCACGACGCTGCGCTCCGAGGCGAGCCGTCTGGGCGCCAACAACGCCATCGTCACGGCGCGCCAGGAGTTCACCTCCAACATGATCAACACGCTGCGCTCCGGCGCGGACGACTGGACGCTCGCGGACCTGAACGAGGAGGGCGCCAAGCTGACCTCGCTCAACACCCGCAACCAGATCGCCCAGACGGCGCTGGCGCTGGCCTCCCAGCGCGACCAGTCGGTCCTGCGACTGTTCTGATCGCCGAACGGAGCCGAGATCGCGCGCCGCGCCCCGCGAGGGGTGCGGCGCTCGTCGTTTAAGCATTGCTTAACCACGTCGCCCGTAAGCTCCTGGAGGCGGATCCCACGGAGGCCGAGATGGCGCTGCGCATCGAGCTCAAGCCGAACGAACGGATCATCATCGGCAAGGTGGCCCTCACCAACGGGCCCACGCGCACGACCTTCGTCGTCGACGGTCGCGCGCCGATCCTGCGCTGCAAGGACGTGATCACGCCCGAGCAGGCGGACACGGTCTGCAAGAAGCTCTACCTCGTCATCGAGCGGGTCTATCTCGAGGAGCTCACCTTCGAGGAGGCCGCGCCCGCGTTCCAGGCGCTCGCGGCCGAGATCGTCGGCGCGGCGCCGAGCACGAAGCGCTTCCTCGAGGCGATCACCGAGCGCTTCGTGACGCAGAACCTCTACGGCGCGCTCAAGATCTGCCGCAAGCTGATCGCCTGGGAGAGCTCGATCATCGCCCACGCGCAGGCCGCGTGAGGAATGCTCGACACCGAGAGCCGACGGCAACCCGACCTTAACATCGATCGATCACGATCTTCGTGACACGCAGTCCGGGGGTTACAGGAATGAACAACGCCGCCCAGGCCTACGCCAGCACGGCGAAGACGGCGACGGTCGACCAGCGCGAGCTGGAGGCCAACCTCTTCATGCGCGCGGCCGCGAAGCTCCAGGCCGCCCGCGAGCGCTTCTCCGAGCCGGAGCTGCGCGAGGAGGCGCTGGACTACAACAAGCGGATCTGGTCGGTCTTCCTGCCCTCGATCGTGGACCAGTCGAACCCGCTGCCGATCGAGCTCAAGGGCAACCTCGCGAGCCTCGGCGTCTTCGTGTTCCGGCGCATGGACGAGATCTACGAGAAGCCGGCGGCCGAGCGCCTCGACATCCTCGTGTCCATCAACGTCGACATCGCCGCCGGGCTCCGGGGCCAGGCGGCGGCCTGAGCGATCGTCCCCTCCGTCACGCGAGTGCCGGCGCGCCCGGCGTCTGCCGCTGCTCAGGCGGAGCTCGGCTCGGTGCCCCGGATGTAGGCGCGCAGCTTGAGCAGCATCTCGGCCGGCACCTGATCCACGACCTCGCCAGAATCCGTGTCGACGGTGCGCGTCACCACGGCGCGGGTCGCCTCGTCGATGTCGGTGCGCCGCGCGAGCACGCGCTTCATCGCCGCGTCGAGCGCGGCCCGATCCTCGGCCCCTGGGCTCGTGTCGAGCCGCACGGCCTCGCTCTCCGCGATCTGGCTGACGCTGCGCGAGGGGTCGAGCTCGGTCGCGACCGGCCGTGCCGGCGTCGCCGTGTCGGGCCTCTGCACCGCGGCGACGACGGTCTGGCTCGCCGCCTGCCGCGCGCTCGCGACGGCGGGCGTCTTCTGCACGCTGCCGACGTCCATGACGGACCTCCTGTCCAAACGGCCTCCCGGCCGTCGTCGACATTAGAGCGCGCCGCTGAATCGGAGGTTTAAGGAAAGGGTAAACGCCGCGGCGATTTCGCTCACGGGCGCCTCGCGGGTCAAAGGCTCCTGGAGAGGACGAGCGAGCCGTTGCCGCTCGCCACCGGCGCGCCGTAGCCGCCGCCCGCCGGCCGCGCACCGCCCGGCCCGTAGCCGGCGGCCGTCGCGCCGCCGCCGAGCTCTCCGGAGAGCGAGCGCACCAGCCCCTCCGAGACCGCGCGGGCGGTGGCGAGCACGATCTGGTTCGTCTCGATCGTGCGCTGGAAGGAGTCGTGCTCGGCCTTGAGCCGCTCCAGCGCGTCCGGCACGAAGCGCGCGAGCGCGATCGCGTTCGCCTTGAGCGCCTCCAGGCACAGGACGTAGCGCGAGGTCAGCGCACTCTTGCGCGCCTCCTGGGCGAGGCCGTCGCGGATGCGCCCGGCGCGCACGTGCGCGGTCTCTACCTCGAGCAGCTTCTCGAGCTCCTGCATGACCGCCCGCACCTCCGCGACGAGCGCTTCCGCGGCCGCCTTCGTGCCGACGTGCGGCACGGGCTCGGGCGGCTTGTCCTGTTGATCGGCCCACATCTCAGGCGCTCTCCTGCAGCTTGAGGATCTCGGCGTAGACACCGTCGGCGAGCCCGAGCCCGCCGCGCTCGGCGATCTTGCCGGCGTATTCCTTCACGAGCATCGACTGGTACATTCCGGCGCCCGGCCCGGCCTCGCCGAACAGGCCGACCTCGCCGACGCTCTCGAAGACGCGCCCGAGCATCTCCTCGAGCATCATCGCCTCGAACTCGCGGGCGGTCTCGCGGGCGCGGGAGGCGCGCTCGGGGGAGGCGGCGTCGGCGAGCCCGGAGCGCG
Organism: Salinarimonas sp. NSM; assembly: GCF_052380005.1. Taxonomy (NCBI): domain Bacteria; kingdom Pseudomonadati; phylum Pseudomonadota; class Alphaproteobacteria; order Hyphomicrobiales; family Salinarimonadaceae; genus Salinarimonas; species Salinarimonas sp. NSM. Next base: position 14,234 of record NZ_JBQTCJ010000075.1, on the reverse strand, counting down.
CCGTCTCGAGCCTCCCGGCGAGGCTCGTCTGGGTCGCGGCGTAGGCGGACAGCGTCGGGTTCATCACATCACCTCGATCTCGGCCTGGAGCGCGCCCGCCGCCTTGATGGCCTGGAGGATGGCGATGAGGTCGCGCGGGCCGACGCCCAGCGCGTTGAGCCCGTCGACCAGCTCGCGCAGCGACACGCCGGTGTCGACGATGGTGAGGCGCTGGTCGCCGTCGGCATCGACCTGCACGCCGGTGCGCGGCACGACGACCGTCTCGCCGAGCGAGAGCGGGTCGGGCTGTGCGACCTGGGGCTGCTCGCTGATCGTGACGGTGAGGTTCCCCTGCGCCACGGCCACGGTGGAGACCCGAACGTCGCGGCCCATGACGATGATGCCCGAGCGCTCGTCGATGACCACGCGGGCGGGCTGGTCCGGCTCGACGCGCAGCTGCTCGATGTCGGTGAGCAGCGAGACGATGTTGCCGGGGTAGTTCTGCGGCATCACGATCGCGACCGAGGAGGGGTTGATCGGCTCGGCCACGGCACCGCCCAGGAACGCGTTGATCGCCGCCGCGATGCGCCGGGCGGTGGTGAAGTCCGGGTTGCGCAGGGCGAGCCGCAGGCCGCGCTGGGCGTCGAGCGCGAACTCGATCTCGCGCTCGATCAGCGCACCGTTGGCGATACGCCCCACCGTCGGGACACCCTGCGTGATCGAGGCGGCCTCGCCCTGCGCCGCGAAGCCGGCGATGGCGACGGGGCCCTGCGCCACCGCGTAGACCTCGCCGTCGGCGCCGAGCAGCGGCGTCACGAGCAGCGTGCCACCCTGGAGGGAGGAGGCGTCGCCGAGCGCCGAGACGGTGACGTCGAGCCGGGTGCCCTGCGTGGAGAAGGCGGGGAGGTTCGCCGTCACCATCACCGCCGCGACGTTCGCGGTGCGCAGGTTCTGCCCGCGGGTGTTGACGCCGAGCCGCTCGAGCATCGCGGTGAGCGACTGGCGGGTGAAGGGGGAGTTGTTGAGCCCGTCGCCGGTGCCGTTGAGGCCCACGACGAGGCCGTAGCCCACGAGCTGGTTCTGCCGCACGCCCTCGACGTCGGCGAGATCCTTGATCCGCGACAGCGTGGTGAGCGGGCGCACCGCGTCCGCCGCCGCCGGGACGGGCGGCAGCACGATCGCCAGCGCCGTGAGCGCGGCGACCGCGCCGCGGACGAGACGCAGCGCTGCGAGACGGAGAGCGGCGAGACGCGGGGCCGACGGGACCATGGTGTCCTCCTCCTGGACGCCTCTCCACTCGCGAAGCCCGTGCCACACCCGAAACCCAAGCGGCGCAAGGGCTCGGCGCTCCGGCGCGCGGCACGGGTCCCGTGCGGGCACGGCAGGATCGTCCCGGGCCGGGCAGCTCCTGCCGGGCCGTCAATCCTTCGTTAACCATGATCGCGCCATCCTGCGCAGCGTCGGCGGGAGCGGAGGGTGGATCATGCGCATCGAGGGCAAGCCCGGCGTGCCGTTGGCGTCGGTCTCGGGAACGCGCCGCCGCGAGGGCGGCACGAGCTTCTCCGTCGCCGACGAGGGGCCGAGCACCGCGTCCGGCCCGCGCACCTCGTCGGTCGGCCCCACCACGAGCCTCGACGCCATCCTGGCGCTCCAGGGCGAGGAGGACCCGGCAGAGCGCCGCCGGCGGGCGGCGCGGCGTGGGCAGGACATGCTCGACGATCTCGACCGGCTCAAGGCCGCGATCCTCGGCGGGCGGGTGCCGCCCGAGGAGATGAAGCGCGTCGCATCCCGCCTCGCGGAGCGCCGCGAGGCGAGCGGGGACCCGGTCCTCGACGCCATCCTCTCCCAGATCGAGCTGCGCGCCGAGGTCGAGATCGCCAAGCTCGCGGCCCGCGACGGTCGCGGCGCGCGCGCCTGAGCCGCTGACGCCGATTCCTGGCGAATGCGCGATGCGAATCGGTTGAACGCCGCATGTCGCGGCTCCGTGCAGCGCAAACCTCTCGATTGCCGCCGAAAATCCACGGCTTTTGTCGATTGTCCCGCTGCGGCCGCTCCGCTATAAGGAGCCGCGCCCGAGGGCGGGTTCGAAGTGTGCAGCCTCGGGCGCGGCGGCAGCGAGAAGGTCCGACATGTCGAACACCCTCATCGACCAAGGGTACCGTCCGACCGAGGACGAACCCTTCATGAACGAGCGCCAGCGCGAGTACTTCCGGCGCAAGCTGCTCCAGTGGAAGCAGGACATCATCCGCGAGTCGTCGGAGACCCTCGCGACGCTCCAGAGCGAGAACGAGAACCACCCGGACATCGCCGATCGCGCCTCCTCGGAGACCGATCGCGCCATCGAGCTGCGCGCCCGCGATCGCCAGCGCAAGCTCATCGCCAAGATCGACGCGGCGCTCTCGCGCATCGAGGACGGGTCCTACGGCTATTGCGAGGAGACCGGCGAGCCGATCTCCTTGAAGCGCCTCGAGGCCCGACCGATCGCGACGCTATCGCTCGAGGCGCAGGAGCGCCACGAGCGCAACGAACGCGTCCACCGCGACGACTGACCGATCCCCACGCCGCCATGGAGCGGCGTTTTTTGTGCGCGGTCCTCTCGTGCGTGACCGCCGCGTGCCGGGGAGGCGTGGCTCGCCGGCCCCCGGCCCAAAGGCTGCGCTCAGATCGCCCGGCGCCGGGGCGGCTCCACCCGTGTCGTGACGAACTCGATCGTGTGCGGGTCGAGTTCGTCCGTGGTCAGCTTCGCATTCAGCCGCCGGGCAGCGTAGCCTGCGCGAAGCCACTTCTCGATCGGCGCGACGGCGAAGCGGGGGCGCCGCTTCCCCTGGGCGGGCTTCATCGCATCATCCAGAGCAGCGGCGATCTCGTCGATTCGATAGAGGCCGCCGAGGCTGGGTAACGGCATGTCCCGCTGCTGCAGCGCCTGCCGCTTCACGTTCAGCTTCTCGGCGACATCCGCGAGGCTGACCAGATCGGGCCGGACCTCGCGCAGCGTTGTCCCCGTCGGCAGCACCTTGATCAAGCGGCGGGCTGCATCGAGTATCACGCGCTCGGCGTCGTCGCCCTCCGCCTCGATCTCAACGCCGAGCAGGCCACGGATGCCCGTGCCGACCAGCGCATCCTCGAAGCCCGCCTCGAAGATGACGTTTGAGATCTCGACCGCGTCATGATCGCCGTCCGGGAGCCCGAAAACGAGCTCGAACTCGAACTGGTCCGCCATCGATCCTATCCCTCTTCGATCGCGATGCACGCGAGGGCCTGCCTCAGGTTCCTGGCATGCCGTTGAGGATGTCTGGGCGTCGACCATACAGACATCTGACAGAAGCGGCTCGAACGGCATTCTCGGCTGTTCGCCGGGCACCGGAGCAGGCCCCACGCATGCCCGTGCGCCTTGACCACGGTCCATCCCAGAGCCTCCAGCTCCTGGAGAACCCCCTCGATCTCCTTCGACGGATGAGTGTTGCGAGGCAATATGGGCCCTCGACTCTATCTTGTCAATAGAAAAGTTAAACTGGCTCGATCGCCACCCTCGAGTGTCGGCAACGCCCCCTCGCCTGACATACGCGTAACGCAGTAGCAGCGCCGTATGTCGACGATAATGTAATTTTTGCGTGCTGCAAGCAGTCAGATGATTCGTCGCGCGCACTCCGCGCCCCGCCTCACCCCTCCAGCTCCTCCCGCAGCATCTCCAGCTCGAGCCAGCGCTCCTCGCTCTGCGCGAGCTTCGCCTGGGCGTTGCTCATCAGCGTCGTGAGCTTCTCGAAGCGGGCCGGGTCGCGCCCGTAGAGGTCCGGGTCGTCGAGGGCGCCCTGGAGCTTCGCGATGTCGCGCTCGAGCGCGGCCATCAGGCCCGGCAGGGTCTCGAGCTGGTGCTTCTCGCTGCCCGACAGCTTGCGCTTCCTCTCGCGCGGCGCGTCGTCCCGCGCCGCGGCCGGCTTGACTGCCGCCGCCTTGACCGGAACCGGCTTCGGCGCCGGCGAGACCGTGCGCGGGCCGATCCCGTGCCCGCGCTGGGCGACCATGTCCGAGTAGCCGCCGGCATACTCGACGAAGCGCCCGTCGCCCTCCGCCACCAGCGTCGAGGTCACGACCCGGTCGAGGAAGTCGCGGTCGTGACTGATCAGGATCAGCGTGCCGGCATAGTCGGCGATCAGCTCCTCCAGCAGATCGAGCGTCTCTAGGTCGAGGTCGTTCGTCGGCTCGTCGAGGACGAGGAGGTTCGAGGGCTTGGCCAGCGCGCGAGCCAGCATCAGCCGCCCGCGCTCGCCGCCGGAGAGAACGCGCAAGGGCGTGCGCACCTGCTCGGGCGAGAACAGGAAGTCCTTCATGTAGCTCGCCACGTGCTTCGGCTGCCCGCCGACCATGACGTGGTCGCCCCGCCCGCCTGTCATCGCCTCCGCCAGCGTCCAGCTCGGGTCGAGGCTCTCGCGGCGCTGGTCGAGGGTGACCATTTCGAGCGTGGCGCCGAGCGTCACCGATCCCGCGTCGGGCGCGAGCGCGCCGGTGAGCATGTTGAGCAGCGTCGTCTTGCCCGCCCCGTTGGGCCCGACGATCCCGAGCCGGTCGCCGCGCGCGATGCGGATCGAGACGTCCTTCACCACGTCGCGGCCGCCATAGGCCTTGGAGACGCCCTTCGCCTCGATCACGATCTTCGAGGAGGTCTCGCCCTCCGACGCCGTCATCTGCACCTGGCCGACGGCGCGGCGCTCCTCGCGCAGCTGCCGGCGCATGTCCTGCAGGAGCCCGACGCGGCGCATGTTGCGCTTGCGCCGCGCGGTGACGCCGTAGCGCATCCAGTCCTCTTCCGCGGCGATCTTGCGGGCGAGCTTCTGGCGGTCGCGCTCCTCCTCCTCGAGCACCGCGTCGCGCCAGGCCTCGAAGCCGGAAAACCCCTCCTCCATCCGCCGCGTCACGCCGCGATCGAGCCAGACGGTGGCCTTCGACAGCGTCTCGAGGAAGCGCCGGTCGTGGCTGATCAGCACGAGCGCGCCGCGCAGGGCCTTCAGCTCGGTCTCGAGCCATTCGATCGCGGGCAGGTCGAGGTGGTTCGTCGGCTCGTCGAGGAGCAGGATGTCGGGGGAGGGGGCGAGCGTGCGGGCGAGCGCGGCCCGGCGCGATTCGCCGCCCGAGAGGCTTGCGGTCGGCTCCTCGCCGGTCATGCCGAGTTCCTCGAGCAGGTAACGCGCCCGGTACGGGTCATCGCCCTCCGCCAGCCCCGCCTCGACATAGGCGAGCACGGTCTCGAAGCCGGAGAAGTCCGGCTCCTGGGGCAGGTAGCGGATCGTGGCGCCCGGCTGCACGAACCGCCGGCCTCCATCCGCCTGGATCAGCCCCGCCGCGATCTTGAGGAGCGTCGACTTGCCCGAACCGTTGCGCCCGACGAGCGCCACGCGCTCGCCCGCCGCGACGGACAGCTCCGCCTTCGTGATCAGCGGCGTGCCGCCGAAGGTGAGGGCGACGTCTTGGAGGGTGAGGAGGGGAGGGAGCGCCATGGGCCGGATGTATGGGGTTTTCCGGCGAGGCGGAAGGGGGATGATCCGCGCCCGCCGCTCACACCCAGCGCCAGTGCCCGTCCTGCACCACCAGCACGCGTCCCTGCCAGATGTCGTAGTGCGGCGCGCGCTCGGGCGGGGCACCGGCGATCAGGGTCAGCAGCGCGCGGGCGACGCCGCCGTGGGCGACCATCACCGTGTCGCGCATGATCTGCGCGGCCACGGGGGCGAGGCGCTCGGCCAGCATGGCGTAGCTCTCGCCGCCGGGCGGGACGTAGCCCCACTTGTCGGCCTCGCGGGCCGCGGCGCCCTCGGGATCGTAATCGCGCAGCTCGGGCCAGGTCCGGCCCTCCCAGGCGCCGAAGGAGATCTCGACGAGGCGCGGGTCGAGCCGGTAGTCCTCCCGCGGCAGGCCCAGCGTGCCGCGCAGGATCTCCATCGTGGCGCGGGTGCGGCGCATGGGCGAGGCGACGTAGTCGAGCCCGGCCGGGTCTCCGCGCACGAGCCCGCGCAGGATGCGCCCGGCCGCCTCGGCCTGGACGCGCCCGAGCGCGTTCAGCTCGGTGTCCTGCCCGCCCTGCAGGCGGCCTTGCGCGTTCCAGTCCGTCTCGCCGTGGCGGACGTAGTAGAGGACGGGTCCCGCCACCGCGCGTGCTCCCCTGGTCTCGGCCGCCCTGCCGGCGTCCGGCGCGCCTCAGTCCTTGTCGAGCGCGATGTCCGGCGCGTCCGGGTTCTTCATGCCGACGATGTGGTAGCCCGAATCGACGTGGACCGTCTCGCCGGTGATGCCGCGCGACATGTCCGACAGGAGGAAGGCCGCCGTCTCGCCGACCTCCTCGATCGTGGTGTTGCGGCGGAGCGGCGAATTGTAGGCGTTCCACTTGAGGATGTAGCGGAAATCGCCGATGGCGGAGCCCGCCAGCGTCTTGATCGGGCCCGCCGACAGCGCGTTGACGCGGATGTTCTGCGGCCCGAGGTCGGCCGCCATGTAGCGCACGGACGCCTCGAGGGCGGCCTTGGCGACGCCCATGACGTTGTAGTGCGGCATCCACTTCTCGGCGCCGTAGTAGGTGAGGGTCAGCAGCGACCCGCCGTTCGGCATCAGCTTCTCGGCCCGCTGGGCGATCGCCGTGAAGGAATAGCAGGAGATCGCCAGCGAGCGGGTGAAGTTCGCCTCGCTCGTGTCGACGTAGCGGCCGGTCAGCTCGTCCTTGTCGGAGAAGGCGATGGCGTGGACGACGAAGTCGATCGTGCCGAGCGCCCGGCCGGTCTCCTCGAACACGGCGTCGATCGTCGCCGCGTCGGTGACGTCGCAATGCCCGACGAGCGCGGCGTCGAGCTCGGCCGCGAGCGGCGCGACCCGCTTCTTGAGCGCGTCGCCCTGGTACGTGAAGGCGAGCTTCGCACCCTGCTGATGCGCGGCCTTGGCGATGCCCCACGCGATGGAGCGGTTGTTCGCCACGCCCATGATCAATCCGCGCTTCCCGGCGAGAATGCCGGCGGTGGTCTCGTCCGCCATGAAACACCCGACTAGTTGGAGCCCCCCGGGCCGTCTGCGCGGCTTCTTTAGCCGACCGGGCGGCCACAGGAAAGCGCCAATCGCCGTTCACGCGCGAACGTTGCGGTAGCCGGGGTGGTCGTCCAATGGGGAGGTGGGGGAGGGGGAGGGGAGGGGGTGCGGGAGGAGGCTACGCCTTCACCCCCTTCTTCCTGCGCGCGTACTCCATCAGCGCCTCGTCCGGCTCCTCCGGCAGGCGGATCTCCAGGACCGCGAGCAGATCGCCGGTGGCGGTCTTGGTCGGCAGGCCCTTGCCGCGCAGGCGGAAGGTGCGGCCGCCCGACGACATCGGCGGGATCTTCATCTCGACCGCGCCGCCGAGGGTCGGCACGCGCACCGAGGCGCCGAGGATCGCGTCCTCGAGGGGGACGGGGATGCGCACGCGCAGGTCGGCGCCCTCCATCACGAAGCGCTCGTGCGGGGCGATCTGGACGGTGAGCATCACGTCGCCGGGCTCGCCGAGCGGGCTCGAGCGGCCCAGCCCGCGCAGGCGGATCACCTGGCCGTCGGAGACGCCCTTGGGCACCATCACCTCGACCTCGCGGCCGGTGGGGAGCTTCACGCGCTTCGTCGCGCCCGCCGCGATCTCCTCGAGCGTGACGCTCATCGTCGCCTCGAGATCCTCGCCCTTGGCGGATGCGCGCCGGCCGGCGCTCGCGCCCGCGCCCGGTCCGCGGGCTCCCGAAAAGCCGCCGAAGCCGCCTGGCCCGGAGCCCGTGCCGCGGGCCTCCGCCTGGCGGAAGGCCTCGCCGAAGATCTGCGAGAACAGGTCCTCGCCCGCCCCCGCCCCGGCGCCGCGCGCCCGGGCGAAGCCCTCGAACCCCTCGAAACCGTGCGCCCCCGCGCCGGCCCCCGCGCCGCGCGCGCCGCCGCCGAAGCCCTCGAAGCCGCGGAAGCGGGGCTTGCCCTCGGCGTCGATCTCGCCGCGGTCGAACTGCTTGCGCTTGTCGGCGTCGCCCAGGATCTCGTAGGCCGCGTTCAGCTCGGCGAACTTGGCCCCCGCCTTGGGGTCCTTGCTCTGGTCGGGGTGGTGCTCCTTGGCGAGCTTGCGGAAGGCCTTCTTGATCTCGGCCTCGCTCGCCTGGCGGGACACGCCGAGGACGTCGTAGGGATCGCGCATCGCTCGTACCTGATCGGGTTTCGGCTGGTTGGTCGTGCGGCTCGGGTCGTCGGGCTTCGGGGGGCGCGGCCGGCGCGGCCCCGCCCCTGCGGAACGATATGGGAGAGGTGTTGCGCGCGCGCAACTGTGCGCCCCGGCGCCTGCGCAATCACCCGGAGGGTCGGGGCAGGAGATCGATCGGCAGCCCGGCCGGCGCCGCGCCCTCTGGCTCGTCTTCCCCATCGTCCACGGCCCGGACGGCCTCCTCGATCCGCCACGTCCGCGCGGCGATGCGGCAGGCGCGGCCCTCGTGGCGGACGGCCTCGGCGGCCGGCGCGCCGCCCGCGGCGTAGAGCGTGCGCGCGACGAAGCGCCGGCAGACGAGCGCTCCCTCGACGCGCGGCGGTCCCGCTGCGGCGATCGTGCCGCGCACGTCGCGCTCGGGATCGTTCCAGGCGACGTCCGCGCCGCCGCCCATCGGGTCGAGCGCGTCCGCCAGCGCGACGCTGGCCCGGACGAAGGCCGCACCGCCGAGCCCGAGCGTGAGGTCGCGCCCCGTCGACGCGGCGGCGATGGAGCCCGTGGCCAGCGGCTCCGCCGTCGTCCCGCCGGGCACGAGCGTGGCGAGGGGCCCCGGGCCCGCGCAGGCGCCGAGCCACAATGTCCCCGCGACCGAGAAGGCGCGCGCCGCGCCTGTGACGCGACGCGGTTTCGCCCTATCATGTCGGCAAGAGACCCCGTGCGGGAGGGGCATGTCGGGTCCTTCTCGCGCGGCCGTCCGGCACGCCGTGCCGGATGCTCGTGTCCCGCATCGCTCCCGGCGCCCGCGACGGCGCACGGAGACGATGCTCCTGGCCCGGAGAGTGAATCGTGGACGAGTTAACGGCTGGTGACTTCACGCAGGCGGACGAGCCCTACGCCCTGTTCGAGACCTGGTTTTCCGAGGCGCAGGCCTCCGAGCCGGAGGACCCCAACGCCATCGCGCTCGCCACCGCGGACGCGAGCGGGCTGCCCAACGTGCGCATGGTGCTGCTGAAGGGGTGGGACACCCGCGGGTTCGTGTTCTACACGAACACCGAATCGCAGAAGGGCCGGGAGCTCGCGGCCAACCCGCAGGCGGCGCTGTGCCTGCACTGGAAGAGCCTGCGCCGGCAGGTGCGCGTGCGCGGCGCGGTCGAGCGCGTGACCGACGCGGAGGCCGATGCCTACTTCGCCTCGCGCCCCCGCCAGAGCCGCATCGGCGCCTGGGCCAGCCGGCAGTCGCGCCCGCTCGAGAGCCGCTTCGCGCTCGAGAAGGCGGTGGCGACCAACGCGGCGCGGTACGCGGTGGGCGAGATCCCCCGCCCGCCGCACTGGACGGGCTTCCGCATCCTGCCCATGCGCATCGAGTTCTGGGCCGACCGCCCGTTCCGCCTGCACGACCGGGTGGTGTTCACGCCGGCGGAGGGCGGGGGCTGGACGCGGGAGCGGCTGTATCCGTGAACCCGCGCGATTGACGTTCGTGGCGCGACGCGCAGGATGGTCGGGCGCGGCTGCACGAGCCGGACGGCTAGCGGGAACGGCCGCGGTTCGGGCATTGTCGGCGCAGTCTCGGCGGAATGCCGCCGCAGCCGGCCATCCGCCGGCCAACGAATACCGGAAGGAGATCGGCCGATGCGTTCCTCGCGTCTCAACACCCTCGCCCTCGCCGCGAGCCTGCTGGCGCTGGGCGCCGGCGGCGCGCTCGCGCAGGATCGCGATACGCTGCGGCTGGGCATGCAGCTCGAGCCGCCGATGCTGGATCCGACGGCGGGCGCCGCCGCGGCGATCCGCGAGGTGACCTACGCCAACCTGTTCGAGGGCCTCGTCCAGATCGCGGGCGACGGCTCGGTGGTGCCGGCGCTGGCGGAGAGCTGGGAGGTCTCCGACGACGGGCTCGTCTACACGTTCGACCTGCGCGAGGGCGTCACCTTCCACGACGGTACGCCGTTCGACTGCGCGATCGTGCAGTTCTCCTACGACCGGGCGGTCGCGCCCGACTCGACCAACGCGCAGAAGGGCCTGTTCGAGCCGATCGCCTCGACCGAGTGCCCCGACCCGTACACGGCGGTGGTGACCCTGAAGCAGCCCTCCTCGCGCTTCCTGTTCAACATGGCCTGGGGCGACGCCGTCATGGTGGCGCCGGGCACGGCCGAGACCAACAAGACGAACCCGATCGGCACCGGCCCCTACCGGTTCGAGCGCTGGGTGCAGGGCGACCGGGTGGAGATGACGCGTTACGACGGCTATTGGGGCGACGCGCCGGCGATCGAGAACCTCGTCATCCGCTTCATCTCGGACCCCTCCGCCGCGACCGCGGCGATGCTGGCCGGCGACCTCGACGCCTTCCCGAACTTCCCCGCGCCCGAGGCGCTGGCGCAGTTCGAGGCCGACGACCGCTTCACCGTCGCCATCGGCTCGACGGAGGGCGAGGTGCTCCTGTCGCTGAACAATTCCCGCGCGCCGTTCGACGACGTGCGCGTGCGCCGCGCGCTCGCCCACGCGATCGACAAGGACGCGATGGTGGACGCCGTGCAGAACGGGCTCGGCACGCCGATCGGCTCCTTCGCCACGCCGGCGAGCCCGGGCTGGGTCGACTTCTCCGACGCCTATCCCTTCGATCCCGAGCGCGCCCGCGCGCTGCTCGAGGAGGCCGGCGCGGCGGGCGCGTCGATCACCATCCATCTGCCGCCCCCGGCCTACGCCCGGCGCGGCGGCGAGGTGGCCGCCGCCTACCTCCAGCAGGTGGGGCTCGACGTCGAGCTCGTGCCGATCGAATGGGCACAGTGGCTGGAGCAGGTGTTCCGCGGCTACGACTTCGACGCGACGATCGTGGCGCACACCGAGCCGCGCGACCTCGATATCTTCGCGCGCGACGAATACTACTTCAACTACGCGAGCGAGGCCTACCGCGAGGCCTACCAGCGCTATCTCGCCGCCACGGACCAGGAGGCGCAGGCCGAGATCGCGGGCGAGCTCCAGCGCATCCTCTCGGAGGACCAGCCGGCGGTGTTCCTCTACGCGCTGCCGAAGATCGGGGTCTGGCGCGCCGAGATCGAGGGCCTGTGGACCAACCAGCCGATCCCGGCGAACGACGCCACCGAGGCGCGCTGGGCGCAGTGAAACGAGAGGGGCGGTCGTCAGGGAGCGCCTCCGCCGTCATCCCGGGCCGCGAAGCGGACCCGGGACCCAGAACCGCAGGTGCTCGATGGAGCGGCGTGCGGACGCCGCGGCCACCGAACGCCCGCATCGGCGGGGCGTGGACGGACGCGTTCTCGCGCGCCCTGAACCAGGCCTCTCGTGTTCCGGATCCCGGATCGCCTTCGGCGTCCGGGACGACATCCTTGCAGAGGATCGCCACCCCGTGCCCCGCTACCTCCTCGGCCGCACGATCGCGCTCGTGCTCACCGCGCTCGCGGCGAGCCTCGTCGTGTTCGTGGCCATGGCCGTGCTCCCCGGCGATCCCGCCGCGATCATCCTCGGCACCGGCGCGCGGCCCGACACGCTGGCGGCGCTCAGGGCCGAGATGGGGCTCGACCAGCCGGTCGTGTGGCGCTACCTCGAATGGATCGGCGGCTTCCTCGTCGGCGATCTCGGCTCGAGCTACACCTATTCCGTCCCCGTCTCCGACCTCGTGGCGCAGCGCGCGGCGGTGAGCCTCCCGCTCGCGGTGATGGCGCTCGTCCTCTCGACGCTGATCGCGATCCCCGTGGGCGTCTACGCCGCCTCGCGCCGCGGGCGGGCGGGGGACGTCGCGACGATGGGCGTCGCGCAGGTGGGCGTCGCGGTGCCGAACTTCTGGCTCGGGCTCATGCTCGTCATCCTGTTCTCGCTGACGCTCGGCTGGCTGCCGGCCTCCGGGTTTCCCGGCTGGGAGGCGGGGCTCCTCGCCGGGCTCGAGGCGCTGATCCTGCCGGCGCTGGCGTTGGCGCTCCCGCAGGCTGCGATCCTCGCGCGGGTGACGCGCTCGTCCGTCATCGAGACGCTGGGCGAGGACTTCATCCGCACGGCGCGCGCCAAGGGCCTCTCGGGCGAGGCCGCCCTGTGGCGCCACGCGGTGCCCAACGCGCTGATCCCCGTCGTCACCGTCATGGGCCTGCAGTTCTCCTTCCTGCTCGCGGGGACGATCATCATCGAGAACGTCTTCACGCTGCCGGGGCTCGGGCGCCTCGTCTTCCAGGCCATCGCCCAGCGCGACCTGATCACGGTCCAGAGCCTCGTCACCCTGCTCGCCATCTCCGTCATCGTCGTGAACTTCGTGGTCGATCTCGCCTACGCCGCGCTCGATCCGCGGCTCTCGCGAGGGGGCGCGCGATGAGCGGCGCGGTCCGAAAGCCCCGTGCGCGGCTCGTCCCCGCGGCGAGCCCGAGCCTCGTCGTCGGGCTCGTCGTCACGGCGGTCTTCGTCGGCATGGCGCTCCTCTCTCTCGTCTGGACGCCCTGGGAACCGACGGCGCTGAACATCCTGAACAAGCTGAAACCACCGTCGCTCGCGCATCCGCTGGGCACCGACTTCTTCGGGCGCGACGTGCTCTCGCAGATCATGGCGGGCGCGCAGGTCTCGATCGTCGTCGCCGTCGTCGCGGTGCTGGTGGGGGCCGGCATCGGCGTGCCGCTCGGCGCGCTCGCCGCCGCCAGGGGCGGGCTCGTCGACGATCTCGTGATGCGCTCGACCGATCTCGCCTTCGCCTTCCCGGCGCTGCTGACCGCCGTGATCATCACCGCGCTCGCCGGGCCGGGCGCGGTGAACGCCATCGTCGCCATCGGCATCTTCAACATCCCCGTCTTCGCGCGGCTCACCCGCGGGGCGGCGCTCGGGCTGTGGAAGCGCGATTTCGTGCTCGCCGCGCGCTGCGCCGGCAAGAGCGATCTCGCCATCACGATCGAGCACGTGCTGCCGAACTGCACGGCGGTGCTCGTCGTGCAGGCGACGATCCAGTTCGCGCTCGCCATCGTGGCGGAGGCGGGGCTCTCCTACGTGGGGCTCGGCGTCCAGCCGCCGCAGCCGTCCTGGGGCAAGATGCTGTTCGACGCGCAGACCTACGTCTATTCCGCACCCTGGCTCGCGATCTTCCCCGGCCTCGCCATCACCATCGCGGTGCTCGGCCTCAACCTGCTCGGCGACGGCCTGCGCGACGCGCTCGATCCCAAGGTGAGGCGCGCGCGATGAGCCGGCTCCTCGAGATCGAGAACCTGCGCGTCGAGATCCCGGCGCTCGCCGGCGCCGCGCCGATCCTGGAGGGCGTCGACCTCGCCCTCGACCGTGGCGAGAAGCTCGGCATCGTCGGCGAATCCGGCTGCGGCAAGTCCATGACGGCGCTCGCGATCATGGGGCTCCTGCCCGGCGCGGCACGGGCGTCGGGCGCGATCCGCCTCGACGGGCGCGACCTGCTGGCGACCTCCGAGCGCGAGATGCAGGCGATCCGCGGGCGGCGCATCGCCATGGTCTTCCAGGAGCCGATGACGGCGCTCAACCCGGTCAAGACCATCGGCGCGCAGATCGCCGAGAGCCTGATCCTGCACCTGCGCCTCTCGAAGGCGCAGGCCGCCGCACGCGCCCGTGCGCTGCTCGACCGCGTGGGGCTGCCCGGCCCGCGCTTCTCGCTCGACCTCTATCCGCACCAGCTCTCGGGCGGGCAGCGCCAGCGCGTCGTCATCGCCATCGCCCTCGCCTGCGGGCCGGACGTGCTCATCGCCGACGAGCCGACGACGGCGCTCGACGTGACGATCCAGGCGCAGATCCTCGACCTGCTGGAGGATCTCGTGGCGGAGATGGGCATGGCGCTCGTGCTGATCACGCACGATCTCGGCGTCGTAGAGGAGACCTGCGAGCGCATGATGGTGATGTATGCCGGGCGCGTCGTGGAGAGCGGGCGCACGGACGACGTCTTCGGCCACATGGCGCATCCCTACACCCGCGGGCTCTTCGCCGCCTCTCCGCGCTCGGCGCTCCTGACGAGCGCGCGCGACGCGAGCGGGCGCAAGCGCCGGCTCGCCGCGATCCCGGGCCAGGTGCCCGATCCGCGCCATCGCCCGCCGGGCTGCGCCTTCGCCCCGCGCTGCCCGCGCGCGCAGGACGATTGCCGCGC
>NZ_JBQTCJ010000074.1:0-22015 GCF_052380005.1 Salinarimonas sp. NSM | reverse complement strand
GGCGCCCGCGCCGCGGCGCGCGGGTGAGGCGGCGCGTCGCTCAGGCGGCGAGCCAGCGCGCCAGCGCCGCGTTCACCGCGTCCGGCGTCTCGAGCGTCGGCAGGTGGCCGGCGCCGGGGACGATCTCGAGGGTGGAGCCGGCGACGAGCTCGTGCATCAGGGTGTGGCGCTTGACCGGGCAGAGCCGGTCGTCCTCGCCGCAGAGCACGAGCGTCGGGCCGCGATGGGCGCGCAGCGTCTCCTCCTGGCCCGCGCGGCTCGCGAGCGCGCGGGACTGGCGCACGAAGACATCCGGCCCGAGGTCGCGCGCCATGGCGCGCATGACCTCGAGGATGTCCTCGCGCGTGCTCTCGCGGTGCAGCAGCACCGGCTCGACGTCGCGCCGCAGCACGGCGTCGAGCCCACCGGCTTCCACCTCGGCGATCTGCCGCACGCGCATGGCGTGCGCGCCTTCCGAATCGGCGCGCGGGTCGGTGTCGAGGAGCGCGAGCCGGCGCACGCGATCGGGCGCCTGCCGCGCCATCTCCATCGCCACGATCCCGCCCATCGAGAGTCCCGCGAGCGCGAAGGCCGGCGGGGCGTCGGCCAGCACCGCCGCGGCGAGCGCAGCGATCGTGTCCGCGCCGGAGACGTCCGGAACGATCACGGTGCGGCCCGCCGACAGCGCCGCGATCTGCGGCGCGAACAGCCGCGCGTCGCACATCAGGCCGGGGAGGAGGAGGAGGGGCTCGGCCACGCGTCTCACTCCCAGGTCACTCCCACGCGCCGATCATCTGCTCGTGCTTGCGCTCCTCCGCGCGCACCGCCGGATCCGACGCGTGCTCGGCGAGGAACTTCTCCGCCTCGAGCGCGGCCATGCAACCGAGCCCGGCTGCGGTGACCGCCTGGCGGTAGACGTCGTCGGCGACGTCGCCCGCGGCGAAGACGCCGGGGATGGCGGTGCGCGTCGTGCCGGGCTCGACGACCAGATAGCCGCCCTGCTTCGTCGGCAGCTGGCCGGCGAACAGCTCGGTGGCCGGCTTGTGTCCGATGGCGATGAAGACACCGTCCGCGCGCAGCTCGTCGACGGCGCCGGTCGTCGTGTCCTTCAGCCGCACGTGCGTGACCGCCCGCGGCGTGCCGCCGCCGCAGATCTCCTCGACGGCGGCGTTCCAGCGCACGGCGATCTTCGGGTGGGCGAACAGGCGGTCCTGAAGGATCTTCTCGGCGCGCAGGCCGTCGCGGCGGTGGACGAGGGTGACCTTCGCCGCGAGGTTGGCGAGGTAGAGCGCCTCCTCCACCGCGGTGTTGCCGCCGCCGACAACCACGACCTCCTTGCCGCGGAAGAAGAAGCCGTCGCAGGTGGCGCAGGCCGAGACGCCCGCGCCCTGGAACGCCTCCTCCGAGGGGAGGCCGAGCCACTTCGCCTGCGCGCCGGTGGCGATGACGAGGGCGTCGGCGAGCCAGACGTCGCCCGAATCGCACTCGAGCCGGAAGGGGCGGGCGGAGAGGTCCACCTTCGAGACGTAGTCTGACACCATGCGCGTGCCGACGTGCTCGGCCTGGGCGCGCATCTGGTCCATCAGCCAGGGGCCCTGGATCACGTCGGCGAAGCCGGGATAGTTCTCGACGTCGGTGGTGATGGTGAGCTGCCCGCCCGGCTGCAGGCCGGAGATCAGCACCGGTTCCAGCATGGCGCGCGCGGCGTAGATGGCGGCGGTGTAGCCGGCGGGGCCGGAGCCGATGATGACGAGCTTCGCGTGCGTCTGCGCCATGGTCCCTACTCTCCTCGTTCCGTCTCGACGCCCGGGAGCGCCGTGCGCGGCAGGCCCAGTGCGTCCCGGTGGGCCAGGTACGCCCGCGCCAGCGCCCGCGCCACCACCGGCGTCGCGTCCAGCGGCTCGGCCGGCGTGCCCTCGAGACGCCCGCGCAGCGGCCGTGCGACACCTCGCGCCTCGAGGCCGCGCATCAGCGCCTCGAGCTTTCGATGCCCGCCCGAGGGCGAGAACACAAGCACCGGAACGCCCGCCGCCGCGGCTTCCCCCAGCATGTTGGTCGAATCGGCCGTGACGACGATCGTGTCCGCGAGCGCCAGGAGGGCGATATAGGGGTTCTCCCCCGCGTTCGCGACGCTGCCGTCGAAGAAGAAGCCGCCGGTCTCGTCGGCGAGGCGCCCGAGGCCGGCGCGCAGGGCGGGCGGCGTGCGGCGCGAGGCGGTGATCATCAGCCGCGCCCCGTCGTCGCGGGCGAGACCGGCGAGATCGGCGATGAAGCGGGCCTGGTCGGCTCGCGTGAAGCGGTGGTGGCGGCTGTCTCCGCCCGCGAGCACCGCGACACGCGGACCCGGCAGCCGGGCGAGCCGCGAATCGGGCGCGGCCCGGGCCGCGGCGAGGCGCGCGGGCGAGACGCGATGGGGCGCGGTGAGGGTGACGAGGACGTTCTCCCCGCGCAGCCGGTCGTGCTCGGCGACCCAGACGAAGTCGGCCGCCTTCGGGCCCGTGCGCGGGTCCTTCAGGAAGGCGGTGAAGACGCGACCGCCGCTCGCGCGCTTGAGCGCCGGCAGGTAGGGCACCGCGCGGCGGCCCGACGCGACGACGAGGTCCGGCCACGGCTCGGGCAGCGGTCCGCCGGGACGGCCCGGTCGCTCGCGCGGGTCGATCGGGCCGCGAGGCGCGAGCCAGGCGAAGAGGGCGCGCGGGGCGACGCGGCGGATCTCGGGCAAGAGCCCCAGCGCCTCGGCGACGCCCAGGCACTGCATCTCGTCGCCGGCCTTGCCGTCGGTGAGGACGACGGCACGGGTCGGCGCCGGGTCGGGCGCGAGGTCCGGGTGATGGATGCGGCTCGTCGGCACGGGGACAACGCTCGCCTTCTCCGCCGCGCCGCTTGTGCGGGAGCCATGGGCGGTCTACCTACGACGTGGCGCGATGGCCAGCGGAGCTCTTCTTACGTGCGCGGACGCCTCGATTCCATAGATCTCGCGATCCTGCGCGAATTGCAGGCGGACGGCAGCATCACCAACGTGGAGCTCGCACGCCGGGTCGGCCTGTCCGCGCCGCCCTGCCTGCGCCGGGTGCGGGCGCTGGAGGAGGCGGGGGTGATCAAGGGCTACCGCGCCCTCGTCGACCCCAAGCCGCTGGGCATGGAGGTCGTCTGCTTCGCCATGGTCCAGCTGCAGAGCCAGAAGCAGTCCGACCTCGCCGCCTTCCAGGCGCACGTGAAGGACTGGCCGTCGGTGCGCGAGTGCTGGACGCTGTCGGGGGACATCGACTTCATCCTGAAGTGCGTCGCCCCCAACCTCTCGGCCTTCCAGGCCTTCGTCGGCGCGCTGACAGAGCTGCCGAACGTGCGCAACGTGCGCACGGCTCTCACGCTCGACCAGGTCAAGGACGAGCCGATCGTCCCCATCGACGAGATCGATCCCGCCGACGCGTGAGCCCCCGCGGTGCGCCCGCCGACGGGGAGGCCCCGCGTCAGCGCGGGGCCAGGATCATGATCATCTGCCGGCCTTCGAGCTGCGGCTCGACCTCGACCTTGGCGAACTCCTGGGTCTCGGCCTTCACGCGCTCGAGAAGCTTGAGGCCGAGGTCCTGGTGCGCCATCTCGCGGCCGCGGAAGCGCAGGGTGATCTTCACCTTGTCGCCCTCCTCGAAGAAGCGCCGGACGTTCTTCATCTTCGTCTCGTAATCGTGCTTGTCGATCGCGGGACGAAGCTTCACTTCCTTGACCTCGACGGTCTTCTGCTTCTTGCGCGCCTCGGAGGCCTTCTTCTGCTGGTCGAACCGGAACTTGCCGTAGTCGAGCAGCTTGCAGACCGGCGGCTCCGAGTTGGGCGCGATCTCGACGAGGTCGAGTCCGGCTTCCTCGGCGACGCGCAGGGCGTCGAAGAACGACAGGACCCCGCGGTTCTGCCCCTCCTGGTCGATGAGCTGAACCTCGCGGACGCCGCGAATGTCACGATTGGCGCGCGGACCCTCCTTCTGGGGCACCGGCATGGCTCTCATGGGTCGGCGAATGGCTGATGTCTCCTCGTTTGCGGGATGCGCAGGAAGGCCGCGCCGCGGATGCGGCCGGCCGTGGGGCGCATGTGCCCGGTTACCGGCGATCGATCGGATGCTCGATCACGTAATCGAGCATGTTTGCGCAATCGCGCCATAAGTCAAGGTGCAGGCCGCCGCTCGATCGCCGCTCGACCGGAGATCCGCTCCCCCTTGCATCCCGCGCCGCCGACCTGATATATCCGAATATTAGAAATGTCTAACGTTCAAGAAGGAGATCCGCATGCGCCTCCCGCACTCCCCCTCGCGCGGGCCCGGAAGCCCGGACGTCCAGCCCTTCTACGACGCCGCCACCGGCTCGCTGCAGTACGTCGTCTCGTGCCCGGAAACCCGGCAGGCGGCCATCGTCGATCCCGTGCTCGAGCTCGATCCGCGGGCGGCCGCGACGCGCACCGACCTGGCGCAGGACATCCTCGCCTGGGTCGCCGAGAAGGGCCTCACCGTCGCGCTCGTCCTCGACACGCACCCCCACGCGGACCACCTCTCCGCCGCCGGCTGGCTGAAGGAGCGCACCGGCGCGCCGATCGCCATCGGCGAGCGGGTGCGGCGCGTGCAGGAGATCTGGCGCGATCTCTACGCCATGGATGACTTCCCCGCCGACGGCTCGCAATGGGACCGGCTGTTCGCCGATGGCGACACGTTCCGGATCGGCGGGCTCGAGGCGCGGGTGATGCTGTCGACCGGCCACACGGTGGCGTCGGTCACCTATGTCGTCGGCGACGCCGCCTTCGTGCACGACACGCTCATGATGCCCGATTCCGGCTCCTCGCGCGCAGACTTTCCGGGCGGCGACGCGGGCGAGCTGTACGATTCGATCACGGCCATCCTCGCCCTGCCGGATGCGACGCGCCTCTTCGTCGGGCACGACTACCAGCCCGGCGGGCGTGCCCCGGCCGGGGAGGCGACCGTCGCCGAGCACAAGGCGTCGAACAAGCACTTCAAGGACCGGCCGTCGAAGGAGGAGTTCGTGCGCATCCGCTCCGAGCGCGACGCGACGCTGCCCCTGCCGGATCGGATGCTGATGGCGCTTCAGGTCAACATGAACGGCATGCGGCTTCCGGAGCCCGATGCGAAAGGCCGGCGCATCCTGCGCATCCCGCTCGACCGCTTCCCCTTCCACGGCTGAGCGCGGAGAGAGAGACCCGCGCCGTCGTCAGCGCAGGGCGGCGACGCGGGCCTTCGCCTCGGTCTCGGGCGTGAGGGCGTTCATCAAATAGGGGCGCCGCAGGCCGTAGATCTTGTGGAAGACCTTCTCGACGTCGCGGATGTAGAAGGGCTTGGCGAAGAGCGCCTCGACGCCGAAATGCTTGAGCGCGCCCGGCAGCGTGGTCGCCGGAGAGACGCTCATGATCAGCAGCTTGGTGTCGGGCGCGACCTCGCGCGCCTGGCAGGCGGTCTCGAGCCCGTCCATGCCCTTGAGGTTCATGTCGAAGAGCGCGAGGTCGTAGCTCGTCAGCTGGAGCAGCTTGAGAGCGTGGCGTCCGGCGTCGGTCTCGTCGATCTCGAAGGAGAAGCGGCTGCGCTCGAAGATCTTGCGCACCGTCGCCCGCGCCGTGTCGGCGTGGTCGACGAGGAGGAGGCGCAGCGGCTGGCGCATGCGCCGGTGATTCTTCAGGAGCGCCATGACGTGGTCGGCGTCGATCGGCTTCTTGATGAACTCGTAGGCGTCGAGCTCGACCGAGAGGTCGACCCAGTGCTTCATCACGCCGTCGGCCATCAGAATGGTGAGCGGCCGAACGCCCTGGTGCCGGGCGACGGCCATCGCCTCGGCGCCGGAGATGCCGTCCATGTGGACGTTGACGAAGGCGATGTCGGGGCGCTCGGCCGTCAGCGCCTCGAGCGTCTCGCGCCCTTCCGTCGTCTCGATCACCTCCATGCCGGGGTCGAACCCCTTGAGGGTGACGACCAGGCTCAGCCGGGATCCCGCGGCGGGATCGGCGACGAGAACGCGCACCGGACGCCGCTCCTCGGCTGCACTGCGCGCCGTCCGCTCGACCATGCCGACAAGTCCCCCGTCTCGACTGACGGCCGGATGGTAAGCAGGATTGCTTTGCAGAAGGTTACCCCGCCGAATTCGGCAATTATCGCGCGCTTCTGTCGTATTCTGCTACCGAAGGCGCGCGCGCGGATGTGCCGCCTCCACCGCCGCGAGGAGCCCCGCGGCGTCGACGCGGGTGTAGACCTGCGTCGTCGACAGGGAGGCGTGGCCGAGCAGCTCCTGGATGGCGCGCAGGTCGCCGCCGCGGGCGAGGAGGTGCGTCGCGAAGGAATGGCGCAGCGCGTGCGGCGTCGCCGAATCGGGCAGGCCGAGCGCGCCGCGCAGCCGCGCCATCGCACCCTGGACGATGCGCGCGTTCAGCGGGCCGCCCTTCTCGCCCCTGAACAGCGGCGCATCGGGAGCGAGTGCATGCGGGCATGCGGCGAGGTAGGCGCACACGGCCTCGGCGACCGGCGCGATGACCGGTACCGCGCGGGTGCGCCCGCCCTTGCCGGCGACCGTGAGCGTCGCGCCGGCGACGGTCGGCGCGTCGCGCCGCAGGACGCCGAGCGCCTCCGAGATGCGCAGGCCCGCCCCGTAGAGGAGCGCGAGCACGGCGGCGTCGCGCACCAGGACCCAGGTCGGACGGTCCTCGTCGGCGCGCAGGTCGGGGTCGGTCAGCGCGATCGCGGCGGCGGGGGCCACGGGGCGCGGCAGGTCGCGCTTGCGCCGCGGGCCGCGCACGGCGGCGACGCCCGCCATCTCGACCCCCGTCTCGCGCGAGAGCGCGCGTACGAAGCCGCGCACGGCGGAAAGCTTGCGCGAGAGCGTCGCGTCGACAGCGCCGTCGGCCCGGCGCGCGGCGAGGAAGGCACGCAGGTCCCGCGCCGGCAGCGCCGCGATCGTCGCCGCGTCCGGCGGCCCGCCGAGATGCTCGGCGAGGAAGGTCAGGCATTGGCGAATGTCGCGCCCGTAGGCCTCGATCGTGCGCGGCGAGTACCGCCGCTCGGTCGCCAGCGCGACGAGATGCGCCCGCAGGGCGGCGTCGACGGCGGGAGCGATCATGGGGCGCGGCTCGGGATGGCGCGGGTCGTCGTCATGGCGTAAGTCTCGTCGTCCAGGCTCACCAAACCGTCAACGCCGCCCGCCCATGGTCCAGACGCTGGCGGACGTCCTCGTCCCGCTGCCCCTCGACACGCTGTTCAGCTACCGCGTCCCGGACGGGATGGCGCTCGTCCCCGGCCAGCCGGTGCGCGTGCCCTTCGGCCCGCGCGAGGCGGTGGGCGTCGTCTGGGGCCTGCGCGAGGGCGCGGGGGCGAACCTGAAGGCGCTCGCCGGCCCGATCGAGGCGCCGATCCTGCCCGAGAACCTGCGCGCGCTCCTCGACTTCGTGGCGCACTGGACGCTGGCGCCCAAGGGGGCCGTGCTGCCGATGGCGTTCAAGCTCGCGGACGCGAGCCGGCCCGAGGCGACCCGCGTCGGCGTGCGCACGACCGGGGCGCTGCCCAGGCGCATGACGCCCGCCCGCGAGCGGGTGCTCGCCCTCGCCGCGGATGGCGTCCCCCGCGCGAAGCGCGAGCTCGCCCTCGGCGCGGGCGTCAGCGCGGGCGTCGTCGACGGCCTGGTCGACGAGGGCGCGCTCGAGACGCTGGCGCTCCTCGATCCCGTTGCGCCGGCTCCCGACCCCGACCACGCTCCCGCGCGGCTCTCTCCAGCCCAGCGCGCCGCCGCGGACGCGCTCGCCGCAGCCGTGCGCGAGACCGCCTCGGGCGTGCCCGCGCCGATCCTGCTCGAGGGCGTCACCGGCTCGGGCAAGACCGAGGCCTATTTCGAGGCGATCGCGCAGGCCCTGCGCCTGGGTGGCCAGAGCCTCGTGCTGATGCCCGAGATCGCGCTCACCTCCGGCTTCCTCGACCGCTTCGCGGCGCGCTTCGGCGTGCGCCCGGACGCCTGGCATTCCGGCGTGACGGGCAGGCGCCGCGAGCGGCTCTACGCGGACATCGCTTCGGGCGCCGCCAAGGTCGTGGTCGGCGCGCGCTCGGCGCTGTTCCTGCCCTACGCCGCGCTGAAGCTCGTCGTCGTCGACGAGGAGCACGACGCCGGCTACAAGCAGGAGGACGGCGTCCACTACCACGCCCGCGACATGGCGGTGATCCGCGGCCGGCTCGAGCCCGCCGCCGTGGTGCTCGCCTCCGCGACGCCCTCGCTCGAGACGCGGGTCAACGCCGAGCGCGGGCGCTATGCCCACATCCGCCTGCCGGAGCGCTTCGGCGGGCGCACGCTGCCAGACATCGCCACGATCGACATGCGCAGGTCCGGCCCTCCGCAGGGCCGCTGGATCGCGCCGCCGCTCGCCGCGGCGATCGAGGCGGCGAACGCGCGCGGCGAGCAGGCGCTGCTCTTCCTCAACCGCCGCGGCTTCGCGCCGCTGACGCTGTGCCGCGCCTGCGGGCACCGCTACGAGTGCCCCAACTGCACCGCCTGGCTCGTCGAGCACCGCTTCCGCCGCGCCCTCGTGTGCCACCATTGCGGCCATGTCGAGCGCACGCCGGACCATTGCCCCTCCTGCGGCGGCGTCGACACGATCGTTCCCTGCGGCCCGGGCGTCGAGCGCATCGCCGAGGAGGTGGCGGCGCTGTTTCCGGAGAAGCGGGTGATCACCCTGTCGTCCGATTTCCCCGGAGGTGCCGAGCGGCTGCGGGCCGAGCTCGACGCCATCGCGTCGGGCGCCTGCGACATCGTCATCGGCACGCAGCTCGTGGCGAAGGGGCACAATTTCCCGCTCCTGTCGGTGGTGGGCGTGGTCGACGCCGACCTCGGGCTGACCTCCGGCGATCCGCGCGCGGCGGAGCGCACCTTCCAGCTCCTCCAGCAGGTGACGGGCCGGGCCGGGCGCGGCGACCGGCCGGGTCGGGCCTATCTGCAGACGTTCCAGCCCGCGCACCCCGTGATCGCCGCCCTCGTCTCGGGCGACGCGGAGCGCTTCTACGCCGAGGAGACGGCGCAGCGCGAGGCGGCGCGCCTGCCGCCTTTCGGCCGCCTCGCCGCGCTGGTCGTGACGGGCGCGGACAAGGAGGCGACGCACGTCCACGCCCGCGCGCTGGTGCGCGCCGCCCACGCCATGGGCGTGCTCGACGCCGACCTCTCCGTGCTCGGCCCGGCGGAGGCGCCCATCGCCATGATCCGCGGTCGCCACCGCGTGCGCATCCTCGTGCGCGCGGCGCGCACCCGCGACCTCCAGGGCTTCCTGCGCGACTGGCTCGCCGCCGGCCCGAAGCCGACCGGCGGCATCCGCGTGCAGGTGGACGTGGACCCGCAGAGCTTCCTGTGACTCGCGCGGCGCGGCACCGGCGTCGAGCCCCTTCTGCACGCCCCACACCCCCGACCCCTCTCCACGAGGGAGAGGGGAGACCGTCGGCGGGCTTCATCCGTGTGGTCGAATGATCTGATGCCGAGGGTTGGAAGGACGCGCACGACGTCGGTGACGCGCGAGCGGGAGCTCCCCTCTCCCTCGTGGAGAGGGGCGGGGGGTGTGGGGCGTTCGGACGGGTTCGCAACGTCGATGCCGGCGCACCTAGTCCGCGATCTTCTCCACCGACACCGCGTGCACCGGCGCCCCCGTCTTGGCGAAGGCGTCGATGTTGGCGAGCGTGGTCTGCGCGATGTTGCCGAGCGCCTCCTTGGTGAAGAAGGCCTGGTGGCCGGTGATCAGCACGTTGGGGAAAGTGAGGAGCCGCGCGAAGACGTCGTCGCCGAGGATGGTGTTGGACAGGTCCTCGAAGAACAGGTCCCCCTCCTCCTCGTAGACGTCGAGCGCGAGGTTGCCGATGCGGCCGGACTTCAGGCCCGCCAGCACGGCCGGCGTGTCGATCACCGCCCCGCGGCTCGTGTTGACGATCATGACGCCGCGCTTCATCCGCGCGATCGCGTCGGCGTCGATCATGTGGCGCGTCTGTGGGGTCAGCGGGCAGTGCAGCGAGACGATGTCGGCGCGCGCGAACAGGTCCTCGCGCGACACGTAGGCGATGCCGTGCGCGACGCAGTCCGGGTTCTCGGCGACGTCGTGGGCGATCACCGTGCAGCCGAAGCCCTGGAAGAGGCCCGCCGTGATGGCGCCGATCTGGCCGGTACCCACGATGCCCACGGTCTTGCCGTGGAGGTCGAAACCGAGCAGGCCGTCGAGGGCGAAGTTGCCTTCGCGCACGCGGTTGAAGGCGCGATGGATCTTGCGGTTGAGCGCGAGCACGAGGGCGAGCGTGTGCTCGGCCACCGCGTGCGGCGAGTAGGCCGGCACGCGCGCCACCGCGATGCCGAGGCGGCGTGCCGCCTGGAGGTCGACGTTGTTGAAGCCCGCGCAGCGCAGCGCCACGAGCTTCACGCCGCGCTCCGCGAGCCGCTCGAGGGCGGCGGCGTCGCAATGGTCGTTGACGAAGACGCACACGGCCTGCGCCGCGTCCGCCAGCACCGCGCTGTCGGCGGTGAGCGTCGCCTCGACGAAGACGAGCTCGTGGCCGAGCGGGCGCGCGGCCTGGTGCAGGAACGCGCGGTCGTAGGGCTTTGCGCTGAAGACGACGACTTTCATCCGGTTTCGATCCTCGCTCGCTCTCGCTGCATGCGTCACGCGCCGATCTCGGCGCGCAGGCGCGCGACGTCGGCGCGCTTGCACAATTCGGTGCCGGGCGTCAGCACCGCGGCGGTGCCCGCCGCCATGCCGATGACGAAGGCCTCGCGCGGGGACAGCCCCGTGGCGAGGCCGAAGGTCATGCCGGCGACGAACGAATCGCCCGCGCCCACCGCCGAGCGCACCTCCACCTGGGGCACCTCCTTGCGCACGACGCCCTCGCGCGAGGCGAGGATCGCACCCTCGTGCCCGAGCGTCACCGCGACGAGATCGACCT
The DNA here is from genome assembly GCF_052380005.1 of Salinarimonas sp. NSM. Lineage (NCBI taxonomy): Bacteria > Pseudomonadati > Pseudomonadota > Alphaproteobacteria > Hyphomicrobiales > Salinarimonadaceae > Salinarimonas > Salinarimonas sp. NSM. The sequence continues at coordinate 11,105 of NZ_JBQTCJ010000074.1, read as the reverse complement.
TGCGGGCGGCCACGAACGCCATCGCCGCGGCGCCGATCGCGTCGGCGTCCGGCAGCGGGCGTCCCACCGCCTTCTCCAGCTCGCCGTGGCTCGGCTTGACCAGATGGACCCCGCCGTGGGCGAGCGTATCGGCAAGCGCCGCGCCCGACGTGTCGAGCACGAGCTTCGCGCCCTTGGCGGCCGCGATGTCGGCGATGCGCGCGTAGAAGCCCGGCGGCGTGCCCCGTGGCAGCGAGCCGGAGGCGACGATCCAGTCGACGTCGCGGCCCTCGATCTCGGCGAGCACGGCCGCGCACTCGCCCTCGCGCAGCAGCGGACCCTCCGGGACGAAGCGGTATTCCTTGCCCGACGAGCGCTCGAAGACGACGTGGCTGATGCGCGTGTCGTCGTGGATCGGGATGCGCGTGAAGGCGATGCCGCGCTGGCCGACGAGCGTGTCGAGCACGCCCCCGGTGGCGCCGCCCGCCGCGTAGACCGCGCAGGCCCCGGCGCCGAGCTCGGCGAGCACCCGCGCGACGTTGATGCCGCCGCCGCCGGGATCGTAGCGCTCGTTCGAGGTGCGGATCTTGTGGGTATGGCGCACGACGTCGGCCTCGGCCGAGCCGTCCACGGACGGGTTGAGGGTGAGCGTGAGGATGGGCTTCATGCGCTCTCCGTTGGCGTGCGCGCTTCGAGGGGGACGGCCGCGCGCCGGCGCGCGGCGCATGCGCCGGCAGCCCGTCGACGGCCGAACGCCTCGATCGTTCCGCGGCGCGGATGTGAAGGCCCGCACCCTCGACGACTTCGCTGCGCCGCGCAATTGCGGGCATGTCCGGACGGGAAAGCGCGGAACCGTGGCGCTCGCCCCCAAGTTCCCCGTTCCCCTACCCGATCTCCACGACCGGACGACGACGAGACCCTCGACCATGGACGCCTCCGCCCCGCAGCCACGCCGCGACGCGCCTCCCGCGCGCATCCCGACGCTCGGCCTCGTCGCCGCCACCGCGATCGTCGCCTCGGCCGCCTATCTGCGCCGCGATCGCCGCGATCGCCGCGCCGGCGGCCCGGCGCGTGACGAGGCCCCGCCGGGGAGCGTTCGCGCCCCGGACGTCGCCCGCGGTGATGGCTCGCGCCTGCGACCCTCGAAGGCCCCCGATCGTCCCGCCGACCGCGATCCCGCACGCGGGCGCCACGCGCAGAGCCCCGGCGAGATCCCGCGCACCGGCTGGATCGACATCGCCAAGCGCGTCGCCACCGAGTTCTCCCGCGACAGGCTGATGGCGGTGGCCGCCGGCGTGACCTTCTACGCGCTCCTCGCTCTCTTCCCGGCGATCGCCGCCTTCGTCTCGCTCTACGGCCTCTTCTTCTCCCCCGAGGAGGTGAGCCGGCAGGTGGCGAGCCTGTCGGGCGTCATCCCGAGCGGGGCGATCGAGATCATCGAGGACGAGGTCGGGCGCGTCGCCGGGCAGGGTGGCGGGGCCTTGACCTTCGGCGTCGTCGGCGGCCTCCTGCTCACGCTGTGGAGCGCGAACTCGGGCATGAAGGCGATCTTCGACGCGCTGAACGTCGCCTACGACGAGGACGAGGCGCGCGGCTTCCTGGCGCTCAACGCGCTGACGCTGCTGTTCACGCTGGGGGCGCTCGTGATCGGCGGCGGGCTCGTCGCCGCGATCGCCGTGCTGCCGGCGGTGCTCGCCGCCGTGCCGCTCGGCGCCGAGATCGAGACGCTGCTGCGCTGGCTGCGCTTCCCCATCGCGCTCGTCCTGGTGACGGCGCTGCTCGCCCTGATCTTCCGCTACGGCCCGAGCCGCACCCGCGCGCGCTGGCGCTGGGTGCTGTGGGGCGCCGGCATCGGCGCGGTCGCCTTCGTCGGCTTCTCCATGCTGTTCACCTGGTACGTCTCGAACTTCGGCTCCTACAACGCCACCTACGGCTCGCTCGGTGCCGTCGTGGGCTTCATGGTCTGGATCTGGCTCTCGACGACGATCGTGCTCCTCGCCGCCGAGCTGAACGCGGAGATGGAGCGCCAGACCGCGCGGGACACGACGGTCGCCCCCGAGCGTCCTCTCGGCCGGCGCGGCGCCCAGGCGGCGGACACGGTGGCGCCCGCGCCTTGATCGCGCACGATCGGCGTCCGCGGCGCTTGCATGCGGGCACGGCTTCCGCTTCATGGAAGATACCGAAGCCCACCGCCGTCCGGATCCCCATGCCCGCGTCCCTCCGCCTCGCCGCCGCCGTCCTCCTCGCCGTCGTCGCGACGGCTCCCGCCGCGCGCGCCGCGAGCCTCGACGGGCTTCCCGTCACGATCGAGAACCGCACGATGCCGGCCTTGTGCGCGGGCGCGCGCAACGTGTCCCTTACGCTCGTGTCTGATCAGGCGCGGCGCTTCACGCTCACCGCCGCGCACCCCGCCTACCTGCCGATGCTCGGCGCGGCCGAGGCGCCCGCTGCCGACCTCCTCGCCTGCGACGGGGCGACCGCGGCGCGGCCGGAGGCGGAGGCACCCGTGCGAACCACGCTTCACGAGGACGAGGGCGTACGCCTCGTCGGCGTGCGCCGCCCGGGCGGGCTGTTCGCGACGGCGGACGTCCCCGTGCGCGTCGGCGACGCCGCGCCCGCCGGCTTTTCCGAGATCGAGCTGTGGGTGACGGACGCGGGGCGCACCGAGCGGGTGCTCACGCTCGAGACCGGAACGGGGCTGTGGCGGATGCGCCCGCTCGCGCCGGAGGGGCGCACCACGACCGCCTTCGGCGCCGGCGCCGTGATCGGCCCGCTCGCGGCCGACGGGATGCGGACCGCGATCGAGAGCGTCGTCTTCGCGCCGCGGGCGCGCACGATCCAGCTCGCCTTCGCCGAAGGCGGCGGCGTCGCCGTGCGGCTCGCCGGGCTCGACCGCGAGCGGATCGTCCTCGAGGTCGTCTTCGACAGGCCCGTGACCGGACGCCCCTTCGCGGCGATCGTCGGCGACCACGTCGTCCGCGGCGTCTCGGAGATCGCCGAGGTGGCGGTGCGCGAGGCGGACGCGCCGGGCTGGCGCGAGGCGCCGATCACCGAGTTCGAGGGCGCGGTCGCGACCGACCTTTGGGCGGGCCGCACGCTCCCCTCGAGGCGGGCGACGAGCGCGCCCGATCTCGCGCTCGGGCGTTTTCAGCCGCTGTGAGGAGAACGGGATGCGGATCGCCGGCCTCTACCGATATCCCGTCAAGGGCCTCTCGCCGGAGCCGATGGCGCGCGTCGCGCTCGCAGCCGGCGCCTTCGTGCCGGGAGACCGCATCCACGCCATCGAGAACGGCCCCTCCGGTTTCGACCCGGCCGCGCCCGTCCATCGCTCGAAGCGCCACTACCTGATGCTGATGCGCAACGAGGCGCTCGCCCGGCTCGTCACCGCCTACGACCACGACACCGGCGTCCTCGTCGTGCGCGAGGCGGGCTCGGAGGTGGCGCGCGGGGATCTCGGCACGGCGGAGGGCCGCGCGGCGATCGAGGCGTTCTTCGCCGGCTTCATGGGTGATGCGCTCGACGGGCCGCCGAAGGTGCTGAGCGCGCCCGACGGCTACCGCTTCACGGATTCGCCCACGGGCTACGTCTCGCTCGTCAACCGCGCGAGCCTCGCCGAGATCGAGGCGCGCGTCGGCTCGCCGGTCGATCCGCTGCGCTTTCGCGCGAATCTCGTCGTCGAGGACCTGGCGCCCTTCGCCGAGCACGATCTGGTCGGGCGCACGCTGGCCGGACCGTCGGGCCTGCGGCTCGTCGTGCGCGAGCGCACCGTGCGCTGCGCGGCGACGAACGTCGACCCGGCGACCGGCATCCGCGACCTCGCGATCCCGCGCACGCTGATGCAGGCCTATGGCCACATGGACTGCGGGGTCTATGCGGAGGTGGTGGCCGACGGCACGCTCGCGGTGGGCGAGCGGCTCGCCGTCGTCCCTGCCGAGGAGACCGGGCGCGCGCCGCTGCCGTTCTGAAGCGCCGGCTCGGGACGCGCGGGTGATCAGCCGAATTTCTGATCGAGCGCTTCGAGGTAGCGCGCCACCTTCTCGCGACCGTCCGCGGTGAGGCGCACCAGGATGCGCCGCCCGTCCGTCGGGTCGCGTCGCCGCTCGATCAGGGCGGCTGCCGCCATGTCGTCGAGGCGCCGCAGGGCCGTCGTCGTCGAGACCCCCGAGACGAGGCAAAGGCTCGTGACCGGCACCTCCTCGCCTCGCGCCCCGGCGTTGGCGAGGTCGAGCAGCATCTCCCAGACCGGGTCCTCGAAGAGGTCGGGCCCGAAGATGCGCTTGCGCTCCTTGCGGATGGCGAGCACGGAGGCGAGGCGCTCCCCCGCGGTGGGGCTGCGGCGCGGCGCGCTGGTCGTGGCCTCGACCGGGGCGGGCTCGTCCTCGCGCCGCATGCAGGCGGCGCGCAGGGCGGCTGCGACCTCGTGGGCATCCACCGGCTTCTGCAGGAAGTCGTGCGCCTCCACACGCAGCGCGGCGACGGCGCGCTCGAGCGTCGCCTCGCCGGTGAGCACGATCGCCGGCAGAGGCTGCTCGCGTCGGCGCGTGCGCAGCTTGCGCAGGAGCTCGATCCCGTCGATCCGCGGCAGGCCCACGTCGACGACGATCGCCCCGATGTCGGGATGGCGATCGACGGCTGCGAGCGCCTCGGTGGCGTCGTGGGCGCACACGACGCGCAGCCCGAGCCGTTCCAGCCCCTCGGCCAGCTCCTCGACGAAGGCGGTGTCGTCGTCCACCAGGAGCGCCGTCGGCACCGTCGTCGCCCCCGTCGCCTCGCGCGTGCTCGTCGTCGTCCCGATCACGTTCGTCCTCGCTCGATCGCCAGCAGACAAACGTATGTTAGCTCGCAGTTCTTCACGTTTCGTATGCGTGATCTGCCAAAGCCGCGTTCAATTCCTCCGGCGCGAAGGGCTTGCGCAGGACGCCCGACGCGCCGGCGGCGAGCGCCTGGGCGAGGCCGGCGTCGCCCTCGTGCCCGGTCATGACGAAGAAGCGGCGATCGCGTCGCGCGCAGGGGTCGCAGCGGGCGGCGCGCATCAGGGCGAGCCCGTCGAGGCCGGGCATGCGCCAGTCGGTCACGACGACGTCGATCTCCGGGCGCAGCGCCAGCAGGTCGAGCGCGGCGCGCGGCCGGCTCTCGCCGAGGACGGCGAGGCCCCGGCGCTCGAGCATCTCGACGATCTCCTCGAGGAGCTCCTCTTCGTCGTCCACGACCAGGATCATCATCCGGCTCCGTCAGGCTGCCGCGGCGGCGCGGGCGGGTGTGGCGAGCGGAAGGCGCACGTCGAAGAGCGCCCCGCCCGCCACCGTGTCGGCTCCGACACGCCCGCCCATGTCGGCCACGATCTTGCGCGCGAGCGCGAGACCGAGCCCGGTCCCCTCGCCGGCGGGCTTCGTGGTGACGAAGGGCTCGAACAGGCGCTCGGCGATCTCCGGCGGCAGCCCGCCGGCATTGTCGTGCACCTCGACGACGAGCATGCCCTCCTCGACCTGCGCACGCACCCGCACCCGCGGCTCGGGCGTGCCCGCCGCCCGGCGCTCGGGCGGGCCGAAGGCGTCGTGGGCGTTCACGAGCAGGTTGACGAGCACCTGCTCGAACAGGGTCGGATCGCCGGCGACGAAGCTGCCGCGGGCGTCCTCCACCCGTATCGACAGCGTGATGCCGGCCCGCTGGTACTGCTCGGCGACGGCGCCCACCGCGCGCTCGATCGCCTCCGGCGGCGAGAACGGCGGATGCGGGCGGTCGTCCCCGCGCCGTACCAGCCGCCGGATCTGATCGGTGATCCGTCGAGCGCGGTCGACCTGCGCGTCGATCCGCGCGAGCTTGGGCCTGAGCTTCTCGGCCGGCGCGCCCTCGTCGAGGAGCGCGAGCGCGTTGGAGGAGGCCATCTTCATCGTCGCGAGCGGCTGGTTGATCTCGTGCACGATCGCCGCCGCCATCTCGCCCACCGTGGCGAGCGTGGAGGCCTGCATCGCCTCGCGCTCGGCCGAGCGCGAGCGCGTGGTCTCGACCAGCGCGTAGAGGCTCTGCTCGCGTCCGTTCCAGACGATGCGGCTGTGGAGCACGGTGCAGCTCATCAGCCAGCCGCCGGGATGGCGCAGGGTGACCGGCACCGCGGGATCGGACGGGCGCCGCGCCAGCGCGCCGCGCGCGCCGACGGCGCGGCGGCACTGCCCGATCGCCGCCCGCCAGGCGCCGTCGCGCGGATCGTCCGCGACGAGCCCCGCCGCGCTGGCGTTGATGAACACGGCCGCATCCGTGTGCGGGTCGGCGACGACGAAGGCGACCGGGGCGGCCTCGATCATGCGCCTGAGGCTCGCCTCGTTCTCCGCGGCTTCGGCGCGGGCGGCGCGCATCTCGTCGAGGCCGTGCTCGGCGCGCCGGACCTGGACGATCAGGAGCCCGACGAGGATCGCCCCGGAGATCACCAGCGAGCCGAGCGGCAGGATCGCGGTCGCCTCGCTCAGCTCACTCTCGCGCCGGAAGAGCCGTTCGTTGTAGGCGACGGTCTGCTGGAGCATCTCCTGGAGCGGCACCTCGAAGGCTGCGATCCGTGCCCGCCAGCCGTCGAGCCGCGCGCGGATGCCGGGCTCGTCGAAATCGGCGGCGTAGACCTCGTCCGCCACCGCGGCGACCTCCGCTTCCATGCGCGCGGCGAGCTCCGGGACGCCGGGGAGCGAGGAGAGGAAGTCGCCCTCGTCCGACGTCGTGATCAGCGGCAGGCGCGAGAGCAGGATCTCGAGCCGCAGCGTCGCCTCGGAGAGGCCGGCGGGGGAGGGTGCATGCGCGGCGAGCTCCAGCGCGGCCAGGCTGCGCACGTGCTCGAGCTTGGCCTGGTAGGCGGTCCAGCCCGAGGCGCGGATCGTCTCGGTGAGGAGCGCCTTCTGCTCGATCTGGCGCACGTAGACACCCGCCGTCGCGGCGATGAAGACGCCGCAGGCGAGGATGAGGAGCGCGACGAGCGCGACGCGTCGCCGCCGGATCATGGCCGGGCGGACCGGAGGGCGGCTCACGGTGCGGCTCACCGGCCGGCCGCCACGAAGACGATCTCGTGGACCTGCCAGATCATGCGGGCATGGTGCCGCTGGGTCTGAAGCGCGGGATCGGAATCGAGCGGGTAGACGAGCCAGATCGGGCCGCGGTCGCGCACCCGCATGCGTGCACCGTCGACCCGTGTCGCCAGAACGGGATCCCAGGCCGACCAATCCTCCGCCGGCACGGCGATCGTATAGTCGTTGAGCGCGGTGAGCCGCGCCTCGGCGATCTCGCCGGCCTCGGGCGCGAGCGCGGCCAGCGCGCCGAGCCGCGCGCCCTCGAAGCGCACGACGCCCTCGGTCCAGGGCGTCGTCGTCTCGATGGCGATCGGGGCGAGCGCCTCCAGCGCGTCGAGGTCGAAGCCGCGGCGGGCGATCTCGGTCCCCTTGTCGTCGACCCAGCGGGCGACGAGCATGTCCTGCGCCGCCGCCGGGGAGGCGAGCGGGGCCGCTCCGAGGAGAGCCGTCGCGAGCGCGAGGAGAAGGGCGAGGGCGGGGATGCGGTGGGCGCGGGACGAGCGGGACATGCGCGAGAAGCTCCGCGAGACGGGGTGGTGCAGCGGCCTGGCGGCAGGCCGGGCATGCCGGGTTTCGGTTTCGGGAGGAAAGCAGAAATTCCTTGCTCAATTCACCGCGTCTTCTCTCCGAATCGAGAGCGGCCGGCGCGAATCCGCTCCATTCTGGAGTGACACCGCTCGCGAGCTCGGGCTCGCTCCCGACCCCACTTTACCACCCTTCGCCGAGGACGCCCCATGATCCTGAACGACTTCTCCCGCGCAGACGGCGACGCCGACCCCGATGCCGGCGCCTGGCGCTTGATCTCAGACCGGGTGATGGGCGGCGTCTCGGACGGGCGCGCGATCGTCGAGACCGTCGCCGGACGCCGGGCGCTGCGGCTCACCGGGCGCGTCAGCCTCGAGAACGACGGCGGCTTCGTGCAGATGGCCCGCGATCTCGCCCCCGACGGCGAGCCGGTCGACCTCTCCGGCTTCGCGGGGCTCGAGCTCGACGTGATCGGCAACGGCGAGGCCTACGGCGTCCACCTGCGCACCCGCGACGTGGCGCGTCCCTGGCAATCCTATCGCGCCGGGTTCGTCGCGCCGCCGGGATGGACGCGCCTGCGCCTGCCCTTCGCCGACTTCCGCCCGCACCGCATCGAGACGCCGCTCGATCTCTCGGGTGCGCGACGCATCGGCCTCGTCGCCATCGGGCGCGCATTCCAGGCCGACCTGGCTCTCGCGCGGCTTTCGCTCTACCGCTGAGCCGAGGCCTCGCCGCGTGCCGGCCGGGCGCCGTGGCGCACGCGGTTGGCCACCATGCGCTCGTGCAGCTCGGTCACGGCGCGCGAGCCGGTCTTGGTGAACAGGAAGGGGAAGACGCCGTGGGCGAGGCAGGCGAGCCCCGCGAGCAGCATGCGCCCGCCGAAGGAGAAGGCGACGCCCATGTGCTCGAGATAGGTCTCGCCGACGGAGGCGGGGTGGTCCGTGAAGGACAGGCGGCGCGGGGTCTCGTGCGAGGTCTCTCGGGTCATCGGGCGGCTCCGGGGTGCGGTCTCGTCGCGAGCCCCATCATCGCTCCGCCGGCCGGCAAGCGCTTTGCCAATGTCGCGCCCACGCGCTAGGTTTGCGCAATCCCTTTGCGCGAGACCCGCGAATGACGGAAAAAACCACCCTCGATACGACCGATCGCAGAATCCTCGCCTGCCTCCAGGAGGACGCGACCCAGCCGCTCGACGCGCTCGCCGCGCAGGTCGGGCTCTCGCCCTCGCCGCTGTGGCGGCGCATCCGCAAGCTGGAGGAGGCGGGCGTCATCGTGCGACGGGTCGCGCTGCTCGACCCGGACAGGCTCAACGTCGGCGTGACGGTGTTCGTCATGGTGCGCACGAGCCGCCACGAGGCGGAGTGGGCGCGGCGCTTCTGCGAGGCGGTGGCCAAGATCCCCGAGGTGGTCGAGCTGTGGCGCATGAGCGGCCAGGTCGACTACCTGCTGCGCGTCGTCGTGCCCGACATCGCCGCCTACGACCGCGTCTACAAGCGGCTGATCGCGGTCGCGGACCTCTACGACGTGTCCTCGTCCTTCGCCATGGAGCGGATCAAGAACACGACGGCGCTGCCGCTCGACTATGCGTGAGCGGCAGCGGCGTTTCGGGAAGCGGGGGGCGCGTCAGGCGCCGGCGCCGCCCTCGAGCACGGTGACGGCCCGGCGGTTCTGCGACTGGCAGGACGTGTCGGAGCAGGCGGCGGCGGGGCGCTCCTTGCCGTAGGAGACGGTGCGGATGCGACCCGTGTCGACGCCGCGCGCCGCGAGGTAGTCGCGCACGGCCTGGGCGCGGCGGGCGCCGAGCGAGAAGTTGTACTCGCGCGTGCCGCGCTCGTCGGCGTGCCCCTCGATCAGCACCGCGTAGCGCGGATAGCGCGCGAGCCACTGCGCCTGCAGGTCGAGCGTCGCCTGGGCGGTCGACGTGAGCGTCGATTGGTCGGTCTCGAAGAAGACGCGGTCGCCGACGTTGACGGTGAAGTCCTGGGCGGAGCCCGGCGTGGCGGAGCCGGCGACGCCGCCGGCGCCCGCGCCGAGCTCGGCGCCGGGTGGGGTCGCAGCGCAGGCGGCGAGCGCGAGGGGCAGGGCGACCACCGCCGCGAGGCGGAGGGCGCGAACAGAAGAGAGCGACGCGAGCATGGCGGACCTGTGACTCCTGGAGACCGGATGCGGGCGGGCGCACGTGCCCCGTCGCACGCCGACCCGTCCCTTGTTTGCCCCGTCGTGGTTGACGAAGCCTTGACGGACGCGCGGCGAATCCCCTGCGTCGCGTCTCGATTCGGTCAGGGTTAATCGAGCGTGAATACGGCGTAACGGCGGCGGTGCCGCGCGCCCGCCGTGGGCGCCGCGATCACGGGCTCGCGAGGTCGGCGAGGATGGGGCAGTCCGGCCGGTCGTCGCCCGCGCAGCAATGCGAAAGGTGCTCGAGCTGGTCGACCATCGCCTGGAGGTCGGTGATGCGCGTCTTCAGGTCGGCCACGTGCCGGTCCGCGATCTCCTTGACCTCCCGGCTCGGCCGCCCCCGGTCGCGCCACAGCGCGAGGAGCCGGGCGATCTCCTCGATGGAAAAGCCGAGCGCGCGGGCGCGGCGGATGAAGACGAGCTCGTGCAGCTCGCGCGCGTCGAAGTCGCGGTAGGAGTTGCCGGCCCGCCCCGCGGGGGCGAGCAGGCCGATCTCCTCGTAGTAGCGGATCATCTTCGCAGAGACGCCGGAGCGCCGGGCGGCCTCGCCGATCCTCATGCCGCGCCTCCCCGCGAGGAAGCGGCACCCGACGTCGCGGCCGCCGCCGAGCGCGCCTTGGGCTTCCAGCGCCGCAGCAGCAGCGCGTTGGAGACGACCGAGACGCTGGAGAAGGCCATCGCCGCGCCGGCGATGACCGGGCTGAGCAGGCCGAAGGCGGCGAGCGGGATGCCCGCGGCGTTGTAGGCGAAGGCCCAGAACAGGTTCTGCCGGATCTTCGCCTGCGTCGCCCGCGCGATCTCGATCGCGTCGGCGACCGCCTCGGGATCGGCGCGCATCAGGGTCACGCCCGCGGCCTCCATGGCGACGTCGGTGCCCGAGCCCATGGCGATGCCGAGGTCGGCGGCGGCCAGCGCCGGCGCGTCGTTGATGCCGTCGCCGACCATGGCGACCTCGCCGAAGCGGGCCTTCAGCTCGGCGACGATGCGGGCCTTGTCCTCCGGCAGGACCTCGGCCACGACCTCGTCGACACCGATGGCGCGGGCGACGGCATGCGCGGCGCCGGCATTGTCGCCCGTGAGCATGACGGAGACGATGCCCATGGCCTCGAGCCGCGCGACGGCGTCCGCGGCGGTGTCGCGAGGGAGGTCGGCGAAGGCGAGGAGCGCGACGAGGCGGGGTGCCTCCTGCGGCGTGCCGCCGAGCCGGGCGAGATAGGACACGGAGCGCCCCTCCTCCTGCGCGGCCCGCGCATCCTGCGACGCGGCCTCGATCGCGACGCCGAGATCGGCCATGTGCCGGGCGCTGCCGATGGCCCAGCGGGCATCCCCGGCGCGGCCCTCGAGGCCCCGCCCGGCGACCGCGCGCACGTCCGCCGC
>NZ_JBQTCJ010000073.1:0-22060 GCF_052380005.1 Salinarimonas sp. NSM | reverse complement strand
CACCGGCGCCGTCGCCGCGAACGCCCCCGTCCCCCCCAGCGCACCGCCGCGCACGCCGGGCGCGAACCAGCCGGTCGCACAGGCTCCCGTGCAGGCCCCCGCCCAGCAGCCCTCCGCGCCCGCCGCGGCGCCCACGCAGGTGGCGAGCCTGCCCTCCGCCGCCACCGGGCTCGACTTCCGCTGGCCGGCGCGCGGGCGGGTGATCTCCGGCTTCGGCACCGCCGGCAACGAGGGCATCAACATCGCCGTGCCGGAGGGCACGCCCGTGCGCGCCGCCGAGAGCGGCACCGTCGCCTATGCCGGCGACGAGCTGCGCGGCTACGGCAAGCTCGTCCTCGTGCGCCACGACGACGGCTACGTCTCCGCCTACGCCCACAATTCCGAGCTCCTGGTCGCCCGCGGCGACGCCGTGCGACGCGGCCAGGTGATCGCCAATTCCGGGCGCACCGGCAACGTCACCTCGCCCCAGCTCCACTTCGAGATCCGCCAGGGCGCCGACCCCGTCGATCCGATGCCCTACCTGACCAACTGAGGCTTTCCGGAACCGACCGGCGACGTCGCGTCGAGACCCGTCGTACGGCTCGGGCGGGCGGAGGGGGCAGCCCCTCCGCCCGTTCTTCGTTCACGCCCGCGTCCCGGCCACCTCCGCCAGCCGGAACGGCCGCGCGGCGCCGGCACCCTCGACGAAGGCGAGATGGGAGACGAGGCGGCGGCCGTCGTAGTGCAGGAGCCGGTAGGCGGCGGGCTCGGGGGCGAAGCCGCCGTCGCCGCCAGGGCGCATGTCGAGGCTCACGCCGTAGGCGAGGGAGGGGGCGACCCAGCAGGGCCGGCCGCCGAACAGCGTCTCCATCGCGCGGTGATGGTGGCCGCACAGGACGGCCAGCACCTGCGGGTGAGCGGCGACGATGCACTCGAACCGCGCCGCGCCCTCCACGAGCCGGATCCGGTCCATGAAGCCGACGCCGCAGCGGAAGGGCGGATGGTGGACCACGATCAGCGTCGGGCGCGCAGGCGCGTCCGCCAGCGTCGCGTCGAGCCAGTCGAGCTGCACGTCGTCGAGCCCGCCGGCGCTGGTGTAGGGCAGGTTCGAGGCGAGGCCGACGACCCTGAGCGCCGTGAAGTCGCGCACGCTGCACAGGTCCGGAGCCGGCAGGCGGCTTTCCCCGCCGATCAGGCGTAGGAAGGCCCCGAATTCCGCGGGATCGTCGTGGTTTCCAGGGACCGCAACCACGGATCGACGCATTCCCTTCAGCATCTCGGCGGCCCGGCGGTAGGCCCGCGCCCGCCCGGCATCGGCGACGTCACCGGAGACGATCAGGAGATCCGGCCGCGGGGAGAGCGCCTGCAGGGCCGCGAAAGCCTTGTGCAGTGCAGCATTCACGTCCGCCGCCCCGGGGACGGGCTCGCCCGTCGCGGGGACGTGGAGGTCGCTGATGTGGGCTATGAGCATCGTGTCCGGGGCCGCCGCATCTGTCGTGATCACGGCAGCAAGAAGCGCGCCAAGCCTCAGCCGTCCCGCCAGCCGTACAGCCAAGCGTAGCGTTCCGCCATGCCGGCCGCGCCCATCCCACGCAGCACGAGATCGCGACCGAGCGCGATCGGGCCGCCGGCGTGATAGACCCGCCCGTTCGCGCGCGCCGCGTCCTGGACCCTCCGCGCCCGCTGGGCGCGCGCCGTCCCGTAGCCGGCGAGGGCGGCGGCGACCGGGTCCGCGGCATGCGAATCGCCCGCGTTTTCGGCAATCGCCAGCCCACGCGCGAGGCAGGCCGCGTCCTCGATGGCGAGCGCGGCGCCCTGCGCGAGGAAGGGCAGGACGGGATGGGCGGCGTCGCCGACGAGCGCGACCCGCCCGCGCGCCATGCGCCCAGCGGGGCGGTCGTGAAGCGACCACAGGAGCCAGCCGGTCGCCGCGTCGATCAGTGCGGCGAGCGGCGCTGCCGTGGCGGGAAGCGCCGCGCGCAGCGCGGCCGCCTCGCCGGGCGTCGCCCAGCCGTCGACGGGGTCGGCGCGCTGCACGACGCACACGATGTTGACGAGCGCCCCCGCGGCGATGGGATAGTGCACGACGTGCGCGCGCCGACCGAGCCACAGCCCGGTCTCGTCGCCCGCGAGCGCCGCGGGCGCGGCCTCGCGCGGCACGGTGGCGCGCCAGGCGACGTAGCCCTGATAGCGCGCGGGCACGGCGCCGCTCGGCCCTTCCACGACGCGCCGGAGCTTCGACCAGACGCCGTCCGCGCCGAGCGCGAGATCGGCCCGCAGCGTCTCGCGCGCGCCGTTCTCGCGGGCGAGCGACAGCCGGACGCCGTCTTGCGCCTCCTCGACGTCCTCGACGGCGCGGCCCACGACGAGGCGCACGTCCGGGCGGGCGCGCACGGCGTCGAGCAGGATGGTCTGCAGGTCGGCGCGATGGATCACCCAATAGGGCGCGCCGAAGCGCGTGCGCATCGCCTCGCCCAGCGGCATCTCGGCCAGCGTGCGGCCGCGCGCCATGTCGCGGATCACGACGCGCCGCGGCTCGCCCACGCGCCGCGCCAGCGCCGGGCCGAGACCCAGATCGAGGAGGACGCGGCTCGCGTTGGGCGAAAGCTGCAGGCCGGCGCCGACCTCCGAGAAGCCGGTGCGCCGCTCAACCAGAGTCACCGGGTGGCCCGCGCGCGAGAGCGCGAGCGCGGCGGCGAGGCCCGCGATGCCGGCCCCGGCGACCGCGACCGACGGGCGGGTCATCTCAGCGCGAGGGGCCGGTATGGGCCGAGGCGATGTCGAGCGCGCCGCCGGTCCACAGGCATTCCGGCGGATCGGACTGCTGCGTCGTCAGGTCCGGGCGGTAGCGGAAGAGCGTCGAGCAATAGGGGCAGACGATCTCGTCCTCGGCCCCCATGTCGAGGAACTCGTGGGGGTGATCGAACGGCGGCTTCGCCCCGATGCACATGAACTCCTTCGCCCCGATGTGGATGATCGGCACGCCCGCGTCGTTGGCGAAGTGGGGAGTCGTCTTCTCGGCCATCTCGTGTCCGTGGTCCCGGTCTCTCGGCGCGGCGGACCATAGTGCGCCGCGGCGACGAGGGCCAGAGCGAATGCGGCGCACGGGAGGCTTGCGAGCGACGCCGAACCCCTCTATGAGGGCCGGGCCGCGGCGGACAGGCTCCCCCGCGGCCCGGGCGCCCTTCGTCTATCGGTTAGGACATCAGCCTTTCACGCTGAAGAGGCGGGTTCGATTCCCGCAGGGCGCGCCATCGGTCCCGAGTCATCGTGACGCTCATCCGCCACTCGTCCGTGGCGCGGCCGGGCTGCCTGTTGTAGCGTCCCGCCGGGAGACCGACGCCATGCAGCTGACACGCCTCAAAATCGAGAATCTGCGCTCGATCCGATCCTTCGAGCTCGCTCTCGAGCCGGATGAGACGGCGGGCTGGCACGTGGTCCTGGGCGCGAACGGAGCGGGGAAGTCGAGCGTCGTGCGCGCCTTCGGCATCGCGATGATCGGACCCGACAACGCGATCGGTCTCAATCAGGTCTGGCGGGAGTGGCAGCGCCAGAATGCACCGCCCGCGGTCATCTCGGCCACGGTCGTCGCCGACCGGGAAGACGTCTTCGTCGGCAGAGGCCGAACCGCATCGCGGTTCGGTGTCGAGCTCGGGCTCAGCCCGCGGGAGGGGTCGAGCGAGCAGCTCGACCTTATGGCTCGCAAGGGCACCGTCGTCGCCGGGCGGTCGATCTGGGCGCGTGCGGAGAACCGCGGCTGGTTCGCCGCATCGTTCGGACCGTACCGGCGCTTCACGGGGGGGGATCTCTCCTACGAGAAGCTGTTCTACTCCAGCCCGCGCCTCGCCGGCCACCTGTCGGCCTTCAACGAGGCCGTGGCGCTGACCGAGGGCCTTCGCTGGCTGTCGTCCCTGAGGGTGTCCGGCATGGAGACCGGGTCGGGGCGCAACGACCTGCTGGACGCCATACTCTCCTTCATCAACGAGACCGAGCTCCTGCCGCAGAGGGCACGGATCGAGGAGGTCCGGTCGGACCGCGTCCTGGTACGCGATGCCAATGGCGCACTCGTCGCGACCGATCTCTTGAGCGACGGCTACCGGTCGATCTTCTCGATGATCTTCGAGCTGATCCGCCAGCTCGACGTCGCCTTCGAGAGAGACACGCTGGTGGAGGCGCTGCGCGAGGGGAAAGGCACCGTCGCGCTGCCGGGCGTGGTCGCTATCGACGAGGTCGATGCCCACCTGCACCCCGACTGGCAGGCACAGATCGGTAGGTGGTTCACCCGCGTGTTCCCGCGCATGCAATTCCTGGTGACCACACACAGCCCCATCGTCTGCCGAAGCGCGCGTTCCGTCTGGTGGCTGCCGCGCCCGGGCAGCAGCGAGGGCGACGCGGTCAGGGTGACGGGAGCCGATTTCGACCGGCTCACCAAAGGGTCGATCCTGGACGCATACGGGACCGAGCTCTTCGGCCGCGGCGTGAGCCGCTCTCGGGATTCCGGGGAGATGCTGGCGCAGCTCGCCGACCTGAACCGCAAGGCGCTGCACGGCACCCTATCGAAGAGCGAGGAGCGGCATCTCCTCGAGCTGAGGGCCGCGCTTCCGTCGATGTCGGCCGCGCTGGAGGCCTAGCCCGATGCTGCGCCTGCCGGACCGATCGGTCTCGCGTCCGACGGCCAAGGCCCTTGCTGGGCTTCAATCCCTCGTCGATGCGGGCGCGACCTTCGAGCGGCGCGCGGAGCTGGCCAAGCGCTGGTGGGACAACAAGGACGGCCGGAACGCGCGCAGAGCGGCCTTCGACGAGGTGAAGGCCACGCTCGCCGCGATGGCCTACGGCTCGGTCCGCTGCGCCTATTGCGAGGACTCGGCGGCCGACGAGATCGAGCACATTCTCGCCAAGACCGTCGTGCCGAGCAGAGCGTTCGTCTGGGAGAACTATTGCTACGCGTGCGGCCCTTGCAACGGACCGAAAGGGAACCGGCACGCCACGCTCGACGTCGCGGGCGTGCTGACGGTCGTGGATCCGAAGCAGCTGACCTCCGAACCGGCGGACCCGAGCGCTCTCCTGGACCCTCGCGTCGACGACTACAAGGAGTACCTCGAGCTCGACATCGGCGGGGTCACGCCGGCGGGCGAGCAGTTGCGCGCGACGCTTCATTTCCGAGCCCTGGCGAATCTTCCGCCTCGGGCGAAGGCGCGCGCGGAGTGGACCCTCGAGGTGCTGCGGCTCAATCGCGAGGTCGTTCGCAAGGCGCGGGAGACGGCACTGCAGTCCTACCGCGCGAGCCTGCTGGAATACGCGGACGAGAAGGCAGCCGGTGCGACCGACGAGACGCTCGCGACGCTGCGCGCGGGCATCCTCGCGATGCCTCACCCCAGCGTGCTGAACGAGCTCATCCGCCAGGTCGGAACCCAGCCCAAGGTCCAGCGCGCGATGGCGGCGGCCCCGGAGATCGCCGGCTGGCTCCGATAGCCGTCCCGCACACGGGTGTCTCGGGTACGCGCAGCGCTCACCCCAACTCCCGCACCGCCGCCGCAACCGCCGCGCTGCCGGCCGCCCCCATGACCTCGAAATGGTCTCCCGGCGCGGTCAGGACCCGCAGCCAGTCTCCGAAGACGCCGGCTATGGCCTTTCGCGCCCGGGTGGCGCGGGCGGGGGCGGCGGCGGCGGCCTGGATCAGCCGGGCGGGGCAGGCGAGGGGGGCGGGCACGAAGGCCTCGGCCAGCGCCAGATCTTCGCGGAAGCGCGCGTAGAGCGTGCCGAGCGCCGCCGCGTCGAGGCCGTCCGTCGCGCCGCAGGCGGAAAGCGCCGCGAACGCGGCATCCGGGTCTCCCCCGTCCCAGTCGCCCGCGGGCGGCGCGACGCCCGCGCGGCGAGCGATGTTGGCGACGAAGGCGGCGAGCGGCGGGGTCGGCGGGCGGTCCGGGTCGCCCGGGGCCGTGTCGACGAGCACCAGCCGCGGGACGGGCGCGCCGTCCGCGATCAGCGCCCGCGCCGTCTCGCAGGCGACGAGGCCGCCGAAGGACCAGCCGAGCAGCGTGAGCGGGCCGTCGCCCCCCGCCGCCTCCGCGCGGATCGCGTCCGCGCAGGCCCGTGCGAGCGCCGCCATCCGCGCGGCGACGTCGCCCGCCGAGCCCTCGATCGGCTCGTCGAGCGCCACGCCGACGACCGCGTGGTCCGCGCCGAGCGCGCGTACGAGATCGGCGAAGACGAGGAGCGCGCCGCCGGCTCCGGGGAAGGCGTAGACGCGCCGGGGGCCTGTGCCGCCGAGCGGAACGAGGCGCCCCGGCGCGGCCGCACCCGGCCGCTCGCCCCGCCCCTGCGCGTCGATACGTGAGGCGAGCGCCGCGAGCGTCGGCGCCTCGAAGGCGGCGCGGGCGTCGAGCCGCACGCCCGTCTCGGTCTCGACGCGGGCGAGCATGCGCAGCGCGAGGAGCGAGTGGCCGCCCAGCGCGAAGAAGGCGTCGTCGCGGGCGATGTCGGCGCGCCCGAGCAGCTCCGACCAGATCGCGGCGAGGGCGCGCTCGGTGGCCGTCGCCGGCGCCTCGCCGGCGGTCTCGCGCCGAGCCCCCGCGCGCGGGGCCGGCGCGCGGGCGAGGAGCGCCGCGCGGTCGGCCTTGCCGTTGGGCGTCAGCGGCAGGGCCGCGAGGACGTCGATCGTGGCCGGGACCATGTAGGCGGGAAGCCGGCGGGCGAGCGCGCCGGCGAGCTCCTGCGCCACGGCCTGCGGGTTCGCCGCCTGCGGAGCGTCCACGGCGACGAAGGCGCGCAGCCCGGTCTCCCCCGCGGCATCCGGCGCGGCGAGCACGGCGGCGTCGCGCACGCCCGGGCAGGCCTCGAGCGCGGCCTCGATCTCGCCGGGCTCGATGCGCAGGCCGCGGATCTTCACCTGGTCGTCCGTGCGGCCGACGAAGGCGATCGTCCCGTCGGGCCGCCAGCGCACCGCGTCGCCGGTGCGGTAGAGCCGCTCGCCGGGCCGCCGGGGATCGGTGACGAAGCGCTCGGCGGTCAGCTCCGGGCGGCCGAGATAGCCCAGCGCGAGCCCCGGGCCGCCGACGTGGAGCTCCCCCACGACGCCGATCGGCACCGGCTCGCCGTGCCGGTCGAGCACGAGCGCGCGGGAATTGGCGATCGGCCGGCCGATCGGCGGCGGGGCGTCCACGCCGGCCGTTGCGGGCGCGACGTCCCCGCAGGTCGAGACGACGCTGTTCTCGGTCGGGCCGTAGGCGTTGACGAAGTGGAACGGCAGGCCCTCGGGTGGGCGCCGGTTGAGCGCCTCGCCCCCGGTGAGGAGGACGCGCAGGCGAAGGCCCTCCGGCAGCGGCCGCGCCACGAGGTCCGCGGCGATGCTCGTCGGCAGGAAGGCGATCGTGATTCCCGCGCGGGCGAGGAACGCCCAGAGGCTGTCGGGATCGCCGAGGAGGCGCGGGTCGACGAGCGTCACGCTCGCGCCGGCCGCGAGATGCGGCCAGACTTCCCAGGCGCACGCGTCGAAGGCCGTGCCCGCGGCCTGGGTCGCGCGATCGGCGGCGGTGACGGCGAATGCGTGCGTATGCCAGGCGACGAGGCTCGAGAGGCCGCGATGGGGGATCGCGACGCCCTTCGGCCGGCCGGTGGAGCCGGAGGTGTAGACGACGTAGGCGCAGTCCTGCGGCGCGAGCATGGGCAGCGCCTCCGGCGGCGGCGCCGGGATGTCGCGAAAATCCTCCGCCCGCACGACGGCGACGCCCTTCGGCAGCCCCTCCGGCGCGGCGTCCGGCACGACGATCGTCGCCGCGCCGGAATCCGCGAGCATGAAGGCGATGCGCTCGGGCGGGTAGGCGGGGTCGATCGGCAGGTAGGCCCGGCCCGCGCGCAGGATCGCGAGCATCGCGACGACGAAGCCGATCCGGCGCTCGGCCCAGACCGCGATCGGCGGCCCCGGCGGCGTGCGGGCGAGCCGCGCCGCGAGCAGGGCGGACCAGGTGTCGAGGGCGCCGTAGGCGAGCACGGTCTCGCCCTCGACGAGGGCCGGCGCATCCGGCGATAGCCGGGCCCGGCGCACGATCGCCTCCGGGACGGTGCCCTCCGGCACGGGAATCGCCTCCCCCTCGCTCCACGCCTGCGTCAGCAGGCGGCGCTCGGCGGGGGTGATGAGCGCGAGCCGGTCGAGGGGCGTCGCGGGCTCCGCGAGCGCCGCCTCGAGGAAGCCGAGGAAGCTCTCGACGAGCGTCCCGAGCCGCTCCCGTGTGAACAGGCCGAGCCGCGTCTCGAGCGCGATCTCCCAGCCCTCCGTGCCGGGCTCGACGTAGAGCACGAGATCGAACTTGGCGGTGCCGAGCGCCACGGGCAACGGCCGCACCCGCAGGTCGCGGCGCGACGGCCAGGGCGCGGCCGCGGGCGGCTGGAAGGCGAGGAGGGCCTGGACGAGCGGCGTCGCGTCGGCGCCGCCGCCGGCCCCGAGCGTCTCGACCAGCTCGTCGAAGGGCACGGCGCGGGCGAGGCGGGCCGGCACCTCGTCCGCGAGCCGCTCGGCGAGGACCTCGAACGGCTCGTCCGGCGCGCCGCGCACACGCAGCGGCACGGTCTCGACGAAGAAGCCGACGAGCGGCTCGAGCTCGGGCTGGTCGCGGTGCGAGCGCGGCGTGCCGACGAGCACCTCCTCGCCGCCGCAGATCCGGCGCAGCCAGGCGCCGAAGGCGGCGAGCGTCGGCACGAAGGGCGTCGTTCCGCGGGCGAGCGCGAAGGCCCGCAGGTTCGCGACGAGGTCGGGCGCCATGTCGCGCCGGACCAGCAGACCGTCGCCGGGGGCGCCGCGGGCGGGGCCGTCGGCGGGGAGCGCCAGCCGGCGCGGGGCGCCCTCGAGCTCGGCGCGCCAGAAGGCGCGGTCCCCTGCGCGCTCCTCCCGACGACGCGGGCCGGCGCTCCAGGCCGCGTAGTCCGCGTATTGCAGCGCCAGCGGCGGCAGCGCCGCCGCGGGGCCGGCGTGGTCCGCGCCGCCGCAGGTCGTCTCGTACGCGATCCGCAGGTCCCCCAAGAGCCGGTCGAGCGAGGCCGCGTCGGCGCAGACGTGGTGGAGCACCAGTGCGAGGACGTGCCGCTCCTCGGACAGGCGCAGGAGGAGCGCGCGGATCGGATGCTCGCGGGCGAGATCGAAGGGTCGGCGCGCCCGCTCGGCGACGAGGGCGGCGACGTCCGCGTCGCTCGGCGCCTCGCCCGGGCCGTCCGCGGCGAGATCGAGCGTCTCGAAGGCCGGCGTGCCGGGCGGATCGATCACCTGCACGGGTGCGCCGTCGCGTTCCACGTAGCGCGTGCGCAGGATCTCGTGGCGGGCCACGACGGCTTCGAGGGCGCAGGCGAGCGAGCCGCGCAGCCGGCCCTCGAGCACGAGCGCGCGCACCATCACGTAGGCGGGATCGGCGGGATCGAGGCGATTGAGCAGCCACAGGCGCCTCTGCTGCGGCGACAGCGGCGCCTCCATGACGCCCTGCGCGCGGCGCGGGATGGCGGAGCCGACGGTCTCGAGCCCCTTGAGGCGCTGCGCCAGCAGGCGTCGTCGCGCCTCGCCGAGCGGGGTCCCGCGGTCGAGCGCGTTCATGCCGGTCATCGGGAGGCCTCCTCGAGCGTGTCGATGTCTGCGAGGATCAGCGCCTCGACCCGTGCGGCGAGGGCCGAGAGGGTCGGCGTGCGCACGAGGTCGGCGGGCGCGAGCGCGATCCCGAAGCGCCGCGAGGCGAGCGTGGCGAGGCGCGCGGCGGAGAGGGAATCGCCGCCGATCGCGATGAAGCCGTCGTCGCGGCCGGGATCGACCCCGAGCACCTCGCGCCACAGCGCGGCGAGAGCCTCCTCCGCGTCCGTCGCGGGGGCGACCCGGGCGGGGCGCAGCGCATCCGCGAACCGGCTCCCCATGCCCCGCCGGTCGAGCTTGCCGGGGCCGATCGTGGGCAGCGCCGCGACGACGAGGATGCGGCTCGGCACCGCGGGGCCGGCGACCATCGCCAGGAGCGCCTCGCGCAGATCGGCCTCGACGAGGCACGCGCCGGATTCCGGCACCACGGCTGCGGCGAGGTCCCGGCCGAGCGTCGGGTGCGCCACCGCGAAGGCGGCGGCCTCGGCGACGCCCGGCAGGGCCAGGAGCGCGTCGTCAACGTCGCGCAGGGCGACGCGGTGGCCGCCGCGCTTGATCGTCTCGTCGAGGCGCCCGTGCAGCACGAGGTAGCCGTCGGCGTCGAGCCGGCCGAGATCGCCGGTGTGCAGCCAGCCGTCGCGGATCGCACGGGCGCTCGCGTCGGGATCGCCCTCGTAGCCCTCGATCACGGTGGGGCCGGCGACGAGCACCTCGCCGATCTCGCCGGGCGCGCAATCCCGCCCGCCCGGCGCGACGATGCGCAGCCGCGCGCCGACCGGCACGCCGACGCTGCCGGGTTTGCGCGGCGCGGGCGGGAGCGGGTTCGCCACGATCATCGAGGCGGTCTCGGTGAGGCCGTAGGTCTCGACGAGCGGGGCGTCGGCGAGCGCCTCGATGCGGGCGATCAGCGCCGCCGGCAGCGCGGCGGAGGAGGAGCGCACGAAGCGCAGGCCGGTGAAGCGCGTCCCGTCGCCGCGGGCGTCCGCCTGCGCGAGGAGCGCCTGGTGGATCGTCGGGACGGCGGTGTACCAGGTGGCGCGTCCGGCCGCGAGCCAGGCGAAGGCCTCCTCGGCGGCGAAGCGCGCCGGGCAGGCGACGGTCCCGCCCGAGACGACGGTGGCGAGCGTCGCGGTGAGGAGGCCATGGACGTGTGCGAGCGGCATCGGGTTGTAGCAGCGATCCCGCTGCCCGAGTGCGAACCAGCGGGCGATCGCGTGCGCGGCGGCACACACGCGCCGCTGCGAGAGGACGACGACCTTCGCCCCGCCCGTCGTCCCCGACGTCCGCACCACGAGCGCGGGATCGTCCGGGCGGGGGGCGTCGTCCGGACGGGAAGGCACGTCGCCGGCGCCGTCGCCCGTGGGCGGGGGGATCAGCGGGAGCCCGGTCCCGGCGAGCGCGGCGCGCAGCCGCGCATCGTCGGGCACGATCACCGCCTCGACGTGCAGCGCCGCGAGGGCGGCGCGGATCTCGGCCTCGGGGCGGGCCGGGTCGAGCGGCGCGCAGGCGCCGTTCGCCATCGCCGCGAGGATCGTGGCCGCGGCCTCGATGCCGTTGGGCAGGAGGCAGGCGACCCGCGGACGGTCCCCGAGCCCGGCGTCGGCGAGGGCGGCGGCGAGGCTGCGCGCCCGCGCGCGCAGGTCCGCATAGGTGAGCGCCGCGCCGCCGGGCTCGACCAGCGCGGCGTGCGCGGGCGCGCCGATGGCGAGAGCCTCCGCGACCGTGATCGGCGGGCCGGCTTCGTGTGGCTCGAACATGGCGGGCGTGGGCATGGCGCGCTCTCTCCGTCTCGCGTGGACCGCCTCAGGCGGCGGCCTCGAGGCCGGCGTCTTCCGCGAGCCGGCGGGCGATCGCGGGATCGAGGCCGAGCTCGGCCACGCAGGCCTGCGCCGCGTCCCGGTAGACCGCCTCGACCCCGGACTCGCGCAGGAGATCGAGATGCGCCCGCGTCAGCGTCTCGACCCCACGGTCGCGGTAGCGGTAGGCGCTGTCGGAGCTGTGCAGCCCCTGCACGACGTAGACCGGCGGCTCCTCGGGGAAGACGATCTGCGCGTTCTCGGAGTCGAGCGCGCCCTTCTCGTTCCAGTCCTCGACGACGCCGGCATGGAAGCGCTCGGCGAGGCCGATCCGGGCGAACAGCGCGGACACCGAGGTCTTCGGGTCGCGGGAGAGCTCGTAGACGTAGTGCGTCACCGCGATGCCGTGCGCGCGCGCATGCGCGGTCACCCGCCCGGCGTTCAGGGCGGAGAGGACGTAGTTGCGCACGAGCCGCTCGGGCGGGATGCGGTCGGGCCACTTCGTCAGCCAGGACGCCAGCGACTTCGCCGGATGCCGGTCGAGGACGAGGAGCCGCAGCCGGTCCGCCGGCCAGCCGGCCTCGACGAGGCTGGCGAGGGGGATGAACAGGCACTCGGCCATCACGTAGGGGCCGGCCATCTCCTTGGCGAAGAGGTGGGGCACCGCCCGCGGATCCGGCAGCCGCCAGGGGGCACCCCGCCCGCCGGTGAGGAGATGGCGGGCGATGGTCTTCACCGGTTGGTAGTAGGCGCGCACGCCCGCGATGCCGAACAGGTTCGTGAGCGCGGTGGAGCCCACGCGGCACTTGCCCCAGCCGCAATGCAGGATGGGGAAGTCTTCCGGACGCAGTCCGGCGAAGCCCTCCTTCAGCCGCGCCACCATCTCCTGGTGCAGGCTGCCCATGTCGGAGGGGACGGTCTGGTACTTGCCGTCCGGCTCCAGCGGGAGCATGGCGAGGCGCGGGTCGTCGCGGCGCACGAGGTCGGCGAGGCGCAGGATCTCGTCGCGGTCGAAGGCGTGAGCGGTCATCGGGTCGTCTCCGGGGTCGGGGCGGCGCTGATGGAGGGGGCGGTGGGTGCGGCGTCGGGCGGCGCGAAGTAGCCCGTGCCGATGGTGATCGGCGCGCCGGCGGGAAGCAGCAGCGGCACGTCGCTCCACGCCGTCGCGGCGGACTTCGGCAGGCCGAGGTCGCCGGCGAGGCGCGCGGAGAAGCGCGGCATCACCGGGGCGCTGGCCATGGCGAGCGCCCGCGCGGCGGCGAGCTCGAGGGCGAGCGCGGTGCGCCGGTCCGCCCGTCGGCTCGCCACGCCGGCGAGATGGCTCTCGCGCCGCGCGAAGGCGCGGGCGTCCTCGACGAGGGCGTCGAGCGCGCGCACGGCCGCCGCCGGCGAGAAGCTCGCGGCCTCGAAGCAGGCGGCGATCTCGGCGATGCGCGCCTGAAGGCGCGCGAAAAAGCGCCGGTGGCTCTCGCTCCAGGCGCCGGTGTCGGGCGCGCGCCCGTCGGCCTCGCCCCCGATCCGGCCGGCGAGCGCGTCGAGCCAGGCCTGCCAGCCGTCGACGAGCCGCTCGCGCACCAGCCGCTCGAGGGTGTCGAGGGTGAAGTTCGTGCGTGCGCCCTCCGGCCGGCCCCAGCTCAGGCCGAAGCGCACGACGTCGGGCTGCGTGCGCGGCAGCAGCTCGCCGCCCCAGACGGCGTGGTTGCGGCTCGTCGAGAACTTCAGGCCGTCGAGGAGCAGGAACTCGTTGCAGACGAAGCGCGCGGGCAACAGTTCGCGCTCGCCCAGCGCCATCGCCACCGCCGGGAAGAGCAGGGCGTGGCAATAGCCGTTGTCGAATCCGAAGAACTGGACGACGTCCGGCGTGCCGCCGCGCTCGCGAATGCCGTAGTGGTAGCCGAGCGCCATCTCGAGCCAGACCCAGATCCGCTGCGCCTCGAAGCCAGCGACCGGCACGGGGATGCCCCAGTCGACCGGGTGCGAGACCGGGATCTCCGGCAGTCCCGCCGCCATCATGCTCTCGCACAGGGCCGTCAGATGCGGGTCGAGGTCGACCTCGGCGAGGAAGCGCCTCAGGTCGCCCTCCCAGGGCGCGAGGGGAAAGACGAGGCGCGTCGTCGGCCGCGTCACCGCGTGGCCGTGGCAGCACGAGGTCTCGCGCGCGACGACGTCGACGCAGGCGTTGGGCCGCCCGCATTCCTCGCAGACGTTCCCGCCGGTGGGCGCGGCGCAATGCGGGCAGGCGCCGCGGACGGCGACCTCGTAGAGGTACGTCCCGCAATCGGCGCAGAAGAGCGCGTCCGACGTGCGCGCCACCACGTGTCCCGCCGCGACGAGCCTCTCGAAGCCGCGGGCGACGTCCGCGCGATAGGCCTCCTCGTGCAGTGGCCGCGTCCAGCGATCGGGCGCGATGTCCATCGCCGCGAGCGTGGCGTGCATGCGCGCGGCGAAGCGGTCCGCCGTCGCCGCGGGGGGCGTGTCGAGTCGCTCGGCGCAGGCGAGGACGTAGCTCTGGTAGTCGTCGCTGCCGGTGACGTGACGTGCGTCTACGCCGCGCATGCGCAGGTAGCGCACGTGGATGTCGGCGCCGAGATACGGCCCCGAGAGGTGGCCGAGGTGCAGGTCGCCGTTGGGCGTCGGCGGCGTCGAGGTGACGACGACCGGGCGCCGCCGCGCGGGCTCCGGCACGGGGGCGAGGCGGCCGGCGAGCGCGGCGTCCTCCCAGTACGCGTCGAGGAAGCGCAGCGGGGTCTCGCCCGTGTTCGTCAACGTGTGGCGGGTGAAGGGCGGGACCAGGATCACGTCGCCCGCCGCGACGCCGCGCTCCACCTCGCCGAGACGGACCGTGCCGGTCCCCGACACGATGGCGAAGAGCTCGCCCTCGTGGTGCGCGTGGCGGCTCGTCTCGCCGCCGGGCGGGATCTCGCCCCAGGAGAGCCCGAACGGCGGGCGCAGGTCCGGCGCCTCCGGGTCGGCGCGCTGCATGGGGATGCCGTAGGCCTCGGCGAAGGCTCCGGGGTCGAGACGACGAACCAGCATGGACGGTCTCCTCTTCGGGTCGGCGCGCGGTCAGGCGCTCGCGGCGGCGCTCGGCCGCGCGGCGGGCGAGGGCGATAGCGGGGGCGCTGCGAGATCGGTCGGCGAGGGCGCGCGCTCGTGCGCCTCCAGCCCCAGCGCGGCGAGCGCGCGGGCGGCGAGCGCCGGTGCCAGCCGCCAGCCCGATCCGGAGGCCCCCCCGGCCAGGACGGCGTTCGTCATCCCCGGTAGCGGCGCGACCAGCGGTATGCGGCCCGGTCCGTAGGCGTCGCAGAACACGCGGCCCGAGCCCATCGTGCGGGCGAGATCGGGCAGGAGCGGCGCGAGGAGCGCCGTCGCCGCGGCACGGTGCTCGGGCCCGATGCGCATCGCGGCGCTCTCGGGCGCGACGTCCCAGTCCTCGCAGGTGTAGGAGAACAGCCACTGACGGCGCTCCGGGAGCGGCATCAGGAAGGCGTCGTGGTCCATCAGGTAGACGACCGGCGCGCCCGGCGGCGGGGCGACGTCGAGGTGGAAGGCGACGACGAGCTTCGAGCGCAGGCCGAGCCCGGCGAGCCCCGGCGCGAGGCCCGGCTGATGCGGCGCCCACGGGCCCGTCGCGAGGACCGCGCGCGCCGCCTCGATCCGCCGGCCATCCTCCGTCACGAGCGAGACGCCCGCCGGCCCCGGCTCCAGCCGTGCGAGTCCGACGCCCTCCCAGAGCCTGCAGGCGGGATCGGCGAAGAGGTCGGGCAGCAGCGCTCGGGCGACGCCGGCGACGTCGGCGCGCTGGGCGGTGCCGCCGTCCGCCGCGATCATGCCGGGCGCGGGCGCGAGGTCCGGCCAGAGCGTCCGCAGCCGGTCGAGGACGGCCGGCTCCGGCCGCGGGGCGCCGTCGACGAAGCGCTCGCCCATCGCCGCGAAGCTCTCCGCACGGCCGAGGTGAACGATCGGCAGGTCCGCGATCGGCAGGTCCGGGCGGCGGAGGCGCAGGGCCGCGTACCAGGCGCGGCTCTCGGCGGTGAGTGCGCGGGTCGTCGGCGAGGCGCCCCAGGCGAAGTCGAGGCCGGCCGAGCGCAGGCTCGCGCCGGAGGCGAA
The DNA here is from genome assembly GCF_052380005.1 of Salinarimonas sp. NSM. Taxonomy (NCBI): domain Bacteria; kingdom Pseudomonadati; phylum Pseudomonadota; class Alphaproteobacteria; order Hyphomicrobiales; family Salinarimonadaceae; genus Salinarimonas; species Salinarimonas sp. NSM. The sequence goes on along the minus strand of NZ_JBQTCJ010000073.1, from coordinate 6,568 downwards.
GGCGCCGCGGTCGAGGAGCAGGATGCGCCGCCCCGCGCCCGCCGCGCGCAGCGCCGCCACGATCCCGATGATGCCTGCGCCGACGATCGCGAGGTCGAAGGGGCGCCCCGTCTCGGCGATGTCGCGTGCGCCGTTGCTCATGCCCCGATCCTCATCGGCGTGCCGGCCTGGGCGGCCGCGGGCTGCGGCCACTCGACGAAGGAGGGCTCGTCGCGCAGCGCGTAGAGCGCGCGGCCGGCGACGGCGTTGGCGATGACGCCGGCGCGCCAGGCGACGAGGGAGAGGTTCGGGTCCGCGATGCCGCGCTCGAGCCGCGCCGCGTTCTGCACGAAGATGCGGTTCCCGGCCGGCCCGTCCCACTCGATCGAGTAGTCGTCGCGCACGACGAAGCGCCCGCCGGACCGGGTGATGCGGTGCAGGATCGGGTCGAGGCAGGCGGGTGGCGCCCACTCGTATCCGGTGCACAGGAGGGCGACGTCGGCCCGCGCCGCTCCCGGCGTGCCGTCCAGCGTCCCGGCGAGGCGCAGCGACACTTCCTCGCCCGCCAGCGAGAGGTCGGCGAGCGCCGTCTCGGGCAGGATGCGCACGCGGCAGCGGCTGTCGGGCTCGAGGTAGCGCAGCTCGTAGAGCCGCCGGTAGAGCGCCTGGAGCAGCCCCATCGAGATGCCGTCGCTGGCGAGCGCCTGCTCGCGCACCAGCGCCCGCCGCCGGTCCGGGGCGAGCCCGGCGAAGTAGCGATTGTAGCCCGGCGTGAACAGCTCGTTGACGAAGGGCGAGTCGTCGAGCGGCAGCAGGTTGGCGCGCCGCGAGATCCAGACGATCTCCGCCGGCGGCCGCTCCCCCGAGAGGAGGTGGAGGACGATCTCCGCGCCGGTCTGCCCGCCGCCGATCACCGCGACGCGACGGCCGCCGAGGCGCGGCGCGCGTCCCAGGAGCTCGCTCGCGTGGAACACCCGCTCGCCGATGCGGCCGACGGCGCAGGGCGGGATGGCGGGCCGCAGGCCCGTGCCGAGCACGAGATCGCGGGCGCGATGGGTGTCCGTCGCCGTCGAGACGGCGAAGGCCCCGTCGAAGGCGACGGCGAGGGCCGGCTCGCCGAAGCGGACGCTCGCGAGACGCTCCGCCGCCCAGCGCAGGTACTGGTCGAACTCGCGACGGCGCACCGCCGGGAAGCCGGCGTTGAGGAAATGATAGAGGCGGCCCTCGTCCTGGAGGAAGGCGAGGAACGAGTAGGCGCTCGTCGTGTCGACGAGGCTCACCAGGTCCTTCAGGCACGAGACCTGGAGGTCGGCGTGGGGGAAGAGCAGCCCCTCGTGCCAGGCGAAGGCGGCGCGGCGCTCGAGCACCGCGAGCGTCACGTCCGGATGGGGCGCGAGCAGCGCGGCGAGGCTGAGGTTCGCGGGGCCGGCGCCGATCGCGACGGCGTCGAGGGTCGCGCGGCTCGCGGCGGTCCCGGCCAAGCGGGCGATGGTCGAGAGCGGGCTGTCGTCGGCCATGGCGGTACCGTCCTCCTGGCGGGGTTCGCGGAGACGCATCGTTCGGGATGGGGGGTCGGCGTGCGCGCGGGGTCGCGCGGCGCGCTCAGGATGGGGGCGCGGTCGTCGCCGGTGGTCGGCGCGGCTCCGCGGCGGCGATCGCGACGAGGAGCGCCGCGAGCCCGGCGAGCCCGGCGGCGCTCAGGTAGACCATGTCGTAGCCGGTCGCCCGCGCCAGCAGCCCGAAGGACACGCTCGCGAAGACGACGCCGGACAGGAACACGGAGTTGTAGAGCGTGACGGAGCGGGCACGGTCGCTTCCACGCTCGACCACCAGGGCCTGTAGCGCGGGGGCGAAGATCGCGGAGGCGACGCCGAAGGCGAGGCCGAGCGGCCAGAGCTGCCATTCGGCGGAGAGCCCCGCCAGCGCCCCGAGGCTCGCGACCTGCAGCCCGGCGCCGGCGAGGATCACCGTGCGGCGGCCGAACCGGTCGAGATAGCCGCCGCCGACGAGGCGGATGGCGACGCCGGTGATGATGTAGCCCGCGAAGAAGGGGGCGACGGTGGCGATGCCGGAGAGGGCGACGAAGTCGGCGATGAAGGCCATCACGGCGCCGAACCCGCTCGACAGGCAGAACGTCGCGAGGAGCAGGCCCATCATCGCCACGGGCCGGCCCTGGCCGGCCGCGGCGGGCGCGCCCTTCGGCGCGGACCCGGGCGGGAGCGGGCCGACGAGGAGCAGCGCCGATGCGGCGAGCACGCAGGCGGCGACGAACACCGCCTGGAACGAGCCGAACAGGCCGAGCAGGATCTCGCCGGCCCAGGGCCCGACCGCCTGGCTGAGCAGGAAGACCGAGCCGTAGATGCCGAGCCCCTGCGCCAGCCGGTCTGGTGGGGCGAGCAGCGTCGCGGCGATCGTCGTGCCGATCAGGATCGCCGACCAGCCGAAGCCCTGCAGCAGCCGCGCCCCGAGCAGCGCCGGCGCGGTGTCGACGACGAGGAAGACGAGGCAGGATAGGGCGAGCACGACGAGCCCGCCGGACACCACAGCCCGGCAGCCGAAGCGGGCGACGAGCCGCGCCGTCACCGGCATCATCAGGAGCGTGCCGAGGAAGAAGGCGCCCATGATCGCGCCGATGCGCCCCTCCTCCATGCCCAGCGCGCGCACGTGGAGCGGCAGCAGCGTGAAGACGAAGGCGCCGGTGGAGGCGAGCAGCGTGGCGAGGCACAGCGAGACGAAGCTGCGACCGAGGAAGACGCCGGCGGCGGAGCGAGGCTTCGCCGGGGCGCCGCCCGAGGCGGTGCTCGAAGCCTGCGCGGGCTGCGCGGATGCGGATGCGCGTTGCACGGAAGCACTCTCCCTGTCGGCGCGCCGTTCGTGCGGGCGCCGTTCGTGTCGGACCTCTTCCCCCGGGCGGCGGGAGGAGCCGCCGCCCGCCCGTCAGCGCAGCACGTTGGTGCCGCGCCATTCGTCGTCGATGGCGAGCTCGAGCACCTCCCCCGGCTCGACCCTGCGGGCCTGCGCCAGCGGGGAGACGGTCTCCGTCGTCCAGACCAGGATGTCGTCGTAGAGGAGCTGCTGTGTCCACACCACGCTCGTGCACACGCCCGGCGCGGAAATCTCGAGACGCAGCGCGTCCGGGTAGCGCGAGAACGAGCCCGGCTTCTCGTACGCGATGGTCGTGAAGGGCGTGTCGGCGGAGAGGATGCGCATGCCGCCGCGGTCGAACAGCGCCGAGGCCGAGGAGCCGCCCGGCCGCCAGGGGTAGGCGCCGTGGTAGCTCGGCCGGCTGCTCATCACCGGGAACTCGCGCAGGGCGGCCTGGAGCAGCGACTGGAAGCGCAATCCGTAGGTGCTCTCGAGGCTCGCCACGGCGTTTCGCAGGTCCTGCGCCTCCCCGGCGAGGTCGCGCGCCGGCCAGTCGCAGGCGCGGGCGAGATAGCGCACCCGGTTGGGCACGACCCGCGACGTCGGCGTCGCGAAGCGCTCGCGCAGCGCGAAGACGAGCCTCGATCGGGCCTCGTCGGTGATGATGTGGTTCGTGTAGACGAAGGCGAGCAGCGTGTCGAAGGGTGCGCCGGCGATGCCGGGATCGAGGTCCTCGAGATCGCACTGGACGAACTCGATGGCGTCGGTGAGCCCGTTCTCCGCGGCGATGGCGCGGGCGAGCGCGACCTGCGTGCGGTCCACGGCGAGCACGTTCGCCGCGCCGCAGCGCAGGGCGATGTAGGAGAGCAGGCCCGACCCGGTCCCGGCGTCGAGGACCCGGTCGCCCGGCCGCACCGCGCGCTCGACGGCGCGCTGGACCGCCTGCCCGCGATCGAGGCGCAGAAGCAACCGCAAGTGAATGTCTGTCGAGAACGAGACGTCCAGGGGATGGGACATGGCGGAGCCCTCTCTCTCCAGAGTTGTTCTGCGGTGAAAGAACACGAATGCGACTGAACACCTATTAATTCTTACTCTTGTCTGATCTCAACCCTGAGTAAAGCTATGACGCGCTGCCGTGGTTGTCAATGCCGTTCGGGACGTGTGGATGCATGACGTTGCGTCCTGCAACGCGGCGCTTGACCCTTCCCGCGACTTCGGCTCAGATCCGCCCGTGCCGGGGCAGGGGCCGCCGGCTGTACGTGTCGTCGCGAGCGTTGCGTCCATGAGCGATCCTTCCGAGTTTCCCGACATCGGCGAGACCGCCGCGCGCACGCGGCTCGACGGGCGTGTCGTCGCCGAGCCGCCGAGCGGGCTCGTGCCGCCGCGCACCCCGCTCGCCGGCCGCAGCGTCGTCCTGGAGCCGCTCGAGCCGCGGCGGCACGCGGAGGAGCTCCATGCGTCCGCGCACGGGTCGCCGGAGGCGGAGCGCATCTGGGACTATCTCGCCTACGGCCCCTGGCCCGAGCGGGCGCCCTTCGAGGCCTGGCTGCGCGAGTGCGCGGCCGCCTTCGACCCGATCTTCTACGCGATCAGGCCGGCGGTCACCGGGCGGGCCGAGGGGATGGCGAGCTTTCTCGACATCCACCCGCGCACCGGCGTGATCGAGATCGGCCACATCTGGCTGGGACCCGGCCTCCAGCGCACCCGTGCGGCGACCGAGGCGCTGTTCCTCATGATGAGCCTGGCGATGGACGACCTGCGCTATCGTCGCCTGCAGTGGCGTTGCAATGCGCTCAACGCCCGCTCGCGTGCCGCCGCACGCCGCCTCGGCTTCCGTTTCGAGGGGGTCTTCCACGCGCACATGATCGTCAAGGGCCGCAACCGCGATACGGCCTGGTACTCGATCACGGCGGAGGAGTGGCCGGCGGTGCGCGAGACTCTCGCCGCCTGGGTGGAGGACTCCAACTTCGATGCGGCCGGCGCGCCGCGCCGCTCGCTCGCGGCGATGATGGCGGCGCGGCAGGGCCGAGGATAGGGCAGGGGGGCGCCCTCAACGCTCCGGCGGGCAGAAGGTGCGCTGGAGCGCGCCGATGACGTCGATCACCTCGGGACGGCCGAGCGAGTAGTAGATGTTCTTGCCGTCGCGGCGGCTCGCGACGAGATCGTCCGCACGCAGCCGGGCGAGCTGCTGCGACACCGCCGGCTGGCGCATGTTCAGCATCTCCTCGAGCTCCGTCACCGACTTCTCGCCCTCGATGAGCACGCACAGGATGATGAGACGCGTCTCGTGGGAGAGCGCCTTGAGGAATTCGCTCGCCTGCCGGGCGTTCGCGAGGAGCTGGTCCACATCGATCGCCTTCACGTCGATCGCCGCCGGTGCGGCATGATCCAGCATCTGTGGGACGGCGGTCATCGAGGCGCCTTTCGGCTCGGGCGAACGATCTGACGGGAGCGTTCCGTATATACGCGCCTTTCGCCCCTTGGGAAGGGCAGGCGCGGTCCGCGCCCGTCGTGGAGCCCGGCGGCCGAGTCCCGACCGAACTCCCTCGGGCCGCGCGGCGTTTGCGAAGCCCGCCACGACCAAGCACGAAGCATGCCGAGAACCTCCCGCCCGCCTGCGATCCTGCCCGCGTCCGACCCGATCGGACGCCTCGCCCTCGCGCTCGCGCGCCTCGCCGCCGACCGGCGGCCGAAGGGACCGATCATCGTTGTCGCCGAGGCCGGCCGCCGCGCGCGCGCGCTCGTCGCGGCGGCGATGGCGCTCGCGCCGGAGGTCGAGACGGCACACCTGCCGGCCTGGGATTGCTTCCCCTACGACAGGATGCCGCCCTCGCGGGCGTGCATGGGCGAAAGGATGAACATCCTGCGCCGGCTCGCGGGCGCGGCGGGCGATGCGCCCGCGCTCGTCGTCGCGACGCCCGCGGCCCTGCTGCGCCGCGTGCCGCCGCGCACGATCTGGACGCATGCGACGCTGTCGGTCGCGCCGGGTGAGCCGCTCGACCCGGACGCGTTCGAGGCCGCGCTGGTGCGGCTCGGCTACCGGACCGGCGAGCGCGTCGAGGATCCGGGCGAGGCGGCGGTACGCCCCCACCTGGTCGACCTGCATCCCGCCGCCGCCGCGCTGCCGGTGCGCATCGAGCACGCGGACGGGCGTGTCGGCGGGATCCATTCCTACGATCCCGTCACGCAGGCGCGGGTCGACGAGATGGAGCGGCTCGTGATCGATCCCACCTCGGAGATCGTGCGGCCCCCCGACGCCGCACCCGATGCCTCGACCGAGCCGCCGCCCCACGGCGCGGAGCATCGTCTGGCGGAGCGGTACGAGGCGCTGGAGACGCTCCTCGACTACGCGCCGGGGGCCGCGCTCGTCCTCGATCGGCAAGCGCGGGAGGCGGCGCAGGACGTTCTGCGGGACGTCGCCGACGCCTTCGAGGCGGCGCGCATCCTGAGGGAGGCGAACGGCGCCGGGCGCAGGCCGCTGGCACCCGACGCACTGCACCTGCGGGCGCGGGAATGGGAGCAGATCCTGGCCGAACGGCTCCTCGCCACGGTCCCGGACGAGGCGCAGCCGACCGGCGTGCCGCGCTTCGTGCTGGAGGCGCGCCCGCGCGCCGCATTCGTCGGCTTCGTGGCGCAGGCGCGCGAGGCGGGCGGACGCGTGGTGCTCTGCGCGGACGCGCCGGCGCTCCCGGCCTTCGTCCGCCGTGCCCGGGCGGCGCTCGGC
>NZ_JBQTCJ010000072.1:0-22422 GCF_052380005.1 Salinarimonas sp. NSM | reverse complement strand
CGGCAACGGGGGCGGCGGCGGCAACGGTGGCGGCGGTCATGGCGGTGGCGGCGGTCACGGCGGCGGAGGCGGCCATGGCGGTGGCGGCGGTCATGGCGGTGGTGGCGGCCACGGCGGTGGTGGCGGCCACGGCGGTGGTGGCCATGGTGGCGGCGGCTTCGGGGGTGGCGGCTTCGGTGGCCTGGGCGTCGATGTCAACGTCGGCCCCAATGGGGTCGGGGTGGAGGTGAACGTGGGCGGCTCCGGCCCGTCCGGCGTGAACGTGGGCGTCGGCGGCATGCACGTCGGCGTCGGCAACTGAATCGGGAACCGATCTGCGAAGATCACCGACCTGCGCGCCCCCGGGAACCCCGGGGGGGCGCGACGTCTTTCCCGAGACCTCCACGGCAATGACGGAGATCACGTGATGACGACCACAGCCACGACGATGCGTGCCGCCCCGATCGCCGCGCTGCTTCTCGCAGCCTCCGCGGCCCCCGCTTTCGCCCAGGGTGGGCAGGACCTCTGCCGGCCCTACACCGAGACGGGCCTCTACCAGGATTGTCGCCTCTCGCAGGCGTCCGACGGGCAGCAGGAATGCGTCTGCCGGGAGTTCTACGGCAGCACGGGCAGCCTGCTGATGGACGACGCCTCCGAAGCGGGCACCCAGGCGGACACGCTCTACGACCAGTGAGCGATCGCGGCGGGGCTCAGCCGTCGATCGGCACCAGGCCCGGGTCGATCGTGCTCTCGCGCTCGAGCCAGGCGGGGACCGGCAGGCCCTTGCCGCGCAGGAACGCGGGGTCGAACAGCTTCGACTGGTAGCGCGTGCCGTAGTCGCACAGGATCGTCACGATCGTGTGGCCGGGCCCGAGGTGCTTCGCCATCCGCATCGCGCCGGCGATGTTGATGCCCGACGAGCCGCCGAGGACGAGGCCTTCGCGCTCGATCAGGTCGAACACGATCGGGATCGCCTCCTCGTCCGGGATCTGGAAGGCGACGTCCACCGGCGCGCCCTCCAGGTTGGCGGTGATGCGTCCCTGGCCGATGCCCTCGGTGATGGACGAGCCCGACGAGGCGAGCTCGCCGGTCGTGTAGTACGCGTAGAGCGCCGCCCCCATCGGATCGGCCAGCCCGATCGTCACCGTGCGGTCGCGCTCCTTGAGCGCCATCCCGACGCCCGCGAGCGTTCCGCCGCTGCCGACCGCGCAGACGAAGGCGTCGATCTCGCCGCCGGTCTGCTCCCAGATCTCTGGTCCCGTCGTGCGGTAGTGGCCCATGCGGTTGGCGACGTTGTCGAACTGGTTCGCCCAGATCGCCCCGTTCGGCTCCTCGCGCGCGAGCCGCTCCGCGAGACGCCCGGACACCTTCACGTAGTTGTTGGGATTCTTGTAGGGAACGGCGGGCACCTCGACGAGCTCGGCGCCGACGAGGCGCAGCATGTCCTTCTTCTCGCGGCTCTGCGTCTCGGGGATGACGATCACGGTGCGGTAGCCGAGCGCGTTGCCGACGAGCGCGAGGCCGATCCCGGTATTGCCGGCGGTGCCCTCCACGATCACGCCGCCGGGGCGCAGCAGCCCCTTCTCCTCCGCGTCGCGGATGATGGCGAGCGCCGCGCGATCCTTGACCGACTGGCCCGGGTTCATGAACTCGGCCTTGCCCAGGATCTCGCAGCCGGTCGCCTTCGACGGCCCCTCGAGCCGGATGAGCGGCGTGTTGCCGATGGCGTCGATGATGCCGGTCGCGATCATTCCGTCCTCGTCCCCATGGAGCGCGCGGGTGCGCGGCAACGGTGATAGCGCATTCCACGAGACGAGACGAGATACATTTCAAATCCCGGGAACGGGGGCGAATTGCGCGCGTCTCACGCCGTGGCGAGCACCCGCTCGGCTGGCAGCTCGAGCTTGTAGGACAGCCCCTCCGGCGCCCAGCTCGCCGTGACCCGCGCACCGAGGAAACGCTCGGGCATGCGCTGCGTCACGGTGGTGCCGAAACCGCTGTGCGTCGGCGGGGTCACCGGCGGCCCGCCCTCCTCTGTCCACTCGAGGACGACGGTCTCTTCCTCGTGCCGGCAGGCGACGCGCACGAAGCCGTTCTCGTCGCTCAGGGCACCATGCTTGGCGGCGTTGGTCGCGAGCTCGTGGACGATCATCGCGAGGACCTCGGCCGCGCGGCCCTCGAAGGCGAGGCCGCAGCCTGTGATCACGTTCGGCCGAATCCGCTCCCGGAAGGGCTCGAGCTCGCGGGCGACGATGTCGTCGACGTCGGACGCTCGCCAGCCCGCTTCCGCGAGGCGCGTCTGTGCGGCCTCCAGCGACGCGAGCCGGGCCTCGACGGCGCGCTTGTAGGGCGCGGCGCCGGGGTGGCTGCGGATCGAGAGGTTGAGAATCGTGCCCACCATGGCGAACAGGTTCTTGATGCGGTGGCGCATCTCTCCGATCGCGATGCGATCGCGCTCCTCGCGCTGCCGGTCGGCCTCGGCCCGCCGACGCTCGGTGATGTCGCCGACGACGCCCACGACATGCGCGTCCCCGCCGCGCCGCACCAGCCTGCCGCGCAGCGCGACGACACGCTCCGCGCCCCCGCCTGCGTGCCCGCGCACCCGCACCTCGGCATCGAGCGTGCCGCCCGCGGAGGCCTCCCGCAGCGCGTCGGCGAGATGGCGTGCGTCGTCCGGCACGAGCCGCGCCTGCACGTCGGCCCAGGCGACTGCGCCGTCCGCCGGAAGGTCTAGGGCCTCGCGTGCCCGCCGGTCGGCGGCGAGCCTCCACGAGGAGACCGCGATTTCGAAGGAGCCGAGCGCCCCCGCCTCGAGAGCGAGGGCGAGGCCGACGGCGTTCTCGTCGAGCGCGTCGGACCCGCGCCCCGCCGCCGGCGACTGCGGAGTCGTCTCGAGGCGCCTCACGAGGCAGGCCCGAGCGTTCGCGATCGGTCGGGCCTCGAGCCGGAAATCGCGGCGCGCGTCGCCCGCTCCCGCCGAATAGGCCTCGCTCGCGGTCGGCGCGCCCGCGTCGAGAGCGGCCTTGAGGCGCGCGACGAGGCCCGCGGCGCGGGGGTCGGCGAGGCAGGGCGCCCGCCACCACGCGGCGTTGGCAACGCTGATCGAGCCGTCCGCCTCCACGAGCGCCGCCGGCTCGTCGGCCGCGTCCAGCAGATCCTGTGCGCGCACGGTCATGACGGTCCGCCGAGCTCCGTCCGGTCCCGTGCGGAGTTTACCTGTCGCACATGGGACGGGAGGACATTCCGACTCCGGCCGCCGCGCTTGTCAACCGCGCGCGCTCCGCGGGTCAGCGGACGAGGCGCGCAGAACCCTCGCCGCTGCCGATACCTTCGAGCGCGGTCGTCAAGCTCGTCGACTCGTCGATGAGGACGTAGTCCCGCGCGGAGGAGGCGCAGGCCCGCGCGTACTTGGTGAAGTGGCGGTTGCCTTCGATCTGCAGCATGACGATGCGGATGCCGGCGTCCTTCATCCGCGTGCACAGATCGACGAGATGATTGAAGCCGTTCGGCGTCCCGTTGTTGTGCCCGTATCGCGCCTCGGTCGCGCCCGCCTCCGGCAGGAGCTCCCGGTCGTAGCCCGTGGTGTGGCCGTCGGTGAAGAAGAGGACGATCTTCGCACGCTCGCCGTAGGCGGCGGGGTAGGTCTCCAGGCCCCACTCGCCCTGCCAGCGCGGCGAGAGCAGCCGCCAGCCCCAGGCGAGGCCGATGTCGAACCGGCCGGTGCCTTCGTTCCGCAGCGCCTTGAGCGCCGTCTCCATGGCCGCCACGTCCCGCGTCGGGGCGAGCAGCGCATTTTCCGGGCAAGACGGAAGCGTGTCGCGATTGCCGCTGTCGTATCGCTTGCCGATGTGGTTCTCGGGCATGTTGTCGCGGATCGTCGCCAGGAACCCGCCCTCCGAGGGCGGCGCATCGTCGAGCGCCTCTGGGAAGGTGCGTGCGCCGCCGCCGAGGTCGACGCCCTCGACGCTCACCGGACGCGGCTCGACGCAGCCGTTCCAGCCGGGGTTGGGGAGCGCGCCCGTGAGCCAGTCGTGCCCACCGCCCGCGGGGTCGATCACGCTCGACAGGTTGACGCGATCGCCGGTGGGGACCAGCGAGACGAACAGATCCGCGTCGGACTCGATCCCGCGCAGCCGCTCCAGCGTATCGCCGAGCGTACCCGTGGCCGCGGCCCAGGAGTTGCCGAAGGCCATCGAGTTCGTGACGTCGAAGACGACGGCGATCTCGGTCGGGCGCCCAGCGATGTCGCGCACGGCTGCGGCGGTGACGTCCACGCCGCGCTCGCCTCCGAGGAAAGCGGAGAAGGCGCCCTCGCGCGCAGCGCTCACGTCGACCTCGTGGATGCCGTTCACCTCGGAATGATCGACGCCGGTGACACGGAAGCGGCCGTTCGCGCGCAGGTTCGCCAGCACGACCTCCTCGGCCAGCGCGTCGAGGTCGGCCCCACCGTCCCGCTCCGCGCTCGCCGTGGCGAGCGCCGCCGCGTCGGCCGCGCGCTGGAGCGCCGTGCGGTCCGCCCCGAGCTGAGAATAGTCGACCGCGATGCCCGCGATCCCGATGAGCGGCACGAGAGCGAGGCTGAGGGCCACCGCCACCACGCCGTCCCGATCGCCGATGAAGCGGTCGCAGCCGCGCACGAGGCCGTCCGAGCGAAAGAATCTGAGCATGTGAATGATCCGCTCCGGAAGTTCTGGATTGCGCGACCCTGCGGAACGGGGCTGAATAAAATCTGAAAACAATCCACGAGCGTCCCGCTTTGCTCATGCAAGCAACATCTAATGGCAAACTCCGGTACGCGTATGGTTAACCGACCCTTCTCGCGAACGCGTCGCCTGTGCTCACATTTGTTAGTCGTGAGAACCAATGGTTTACGGGTTTTGGGCAGCATGACGGTGCGACGTCGTCGGATCGGCGTCCTGGAGCGAGAGTGCTGCGGTGACCCACCATCGACACGCCTGCGAGCCCGATGCGCAACGAGACGCCATCGGCCGCCTGTTGCGCCTGGCGCGGACGCTGGCGCGCGCGGCAGGGGCGACCGTGCTCGACGGAGAGGGTGGCGTGATCGCCGCCGACGGGTCGCCGCCCGGCACGGACGCCCTGGAGATCGCATCGAGCGCGCCGGGCGGGGCCGTGCGCCTGTGCCTCGGCGGCGCCGACGCGGACGATCCCGCGCTGCGCGCGCAGCTCGCCGAGATCGTCGCGTGCATCGCCGCGATCGCGAGCGACGCCGACGCGGCGGCCCGCGAGCGCGCGCGCTTCGAGGCATGGCGCATTCGGCTGACGGCGGCGCTCGACTGCCTGCCGCATCCGTTCTGGCTCATGGACCGGGAAGGCCGCTACGAGCTGCAGAACCGCCTCGACCGGAACGCCTTCGGTGATCTCCTCGGCCGCTCGCCGCTGGAGACCGGGCTCGACCCGGCAATGGCGAACGAGTGGCAGGCCTGGCACCGCCAGACGCTGGCGGGCGAGACGGTGCGCTTCTCGATGGTGAAGGCCTGCGAGGACGGCGAGCGCGTCGCCTCCGAGACGACGATGGCGCCGATCGTCGTCGACGGCGTCGTCCAGGGCCTCGTGGGTATCTGCCTCGACCAGACCGATCGGATGGAGGCCGAGCGCGCGTTGCGCGAGAGCGAGCAGCGGCTGCGCGACTTCCTGGCGACGAGCTCGGACTGGCTCTGGGAGTCCGACGCCGAGCATCGCTTCACGATGGTGCGCGACGACGGCGGCAAGTCGGGCCTCGACATGCCCCGCATCATCGGCATGACGCGCTGGGAGCTGGCCGGGACGACCCCCGACGAAGACCCGTTCTGGCGGGCACACGAGGCCGATCTCGACGCCCGCCGCCCGATCCGGGAACTCGTCTACCACCGCACGCGCGCGGACGGACGGCCGGGCTACACGGAGGTGAACGGCGACCCGGTCTTCGACCACGACGGACGCTTCCTGGGCTATCGCGGCACCGCGCGGGAGGTGAGCGATCGCGAGAGCGCCCGCGAGCGCCTGAAGAGGTTGACGCTGGTCGCCGAGCTCACCAAGAACGCCGTGATTCTCGGCCGGCCCGACGGAACCATCGAATGGGTGAACCCCGCATTCGAGACGCTCACGGGCTACACGCTGCAAGAGGCGGTCGGTCAGCGTGTCGCATCGCTGCTCGAGTGCGAGGCCACGGACCCCGCCACGTCCGCTGCGATCGTCCAGGCCGTCACCGAGCGCCGCGGCGTCCGCGTGCAGATCCTCAATTGCGCGAAGTCGGGGCGGGTTTACTGGGTCGACGCGGACATCCAGCCGATCCTGGCCGACGACGGCCGGCTCGAAGGATTCATCGGGATCCAGGCGGACATCACCGAGGCGATCGCGAGCCGCCGCAGGCTGGAGAGCGTGATCGAGAACGTCGCCTGCGGCATCGTCATCCAGGACGAGAGCGGGGCGATCATCGACTGCAACAAGGAGGCCGAGATCCTGCTGGGCCTCGAGCGCGACGAGATGCTCGGCCGCACGTCGCTCGACCCGCGCTGGCGGGCCGTCCGAGAGGACGGCACCGACCTCCCGGGCTCGGAGCATCCGGCCGTGATCGCGCTCGCCGGGGGCTCCAGCGTCCGAGACGTCGTGATGGGCGTACAGCGTCCCGACGGCTCGCGCCTTTGGATCAAGGTCAACTCCCGGGTGCTGGATGCGCACGGGGAGCGAGGGCGCAGCGTCATTTCGAGCTTCGCCGACGTCACCCCCGAGCGCGAGCAGCGCGCGCGGCTGACGCAGGCGCACGAGGAGACGATGCGCGCGCTCGCCGAACTGGGCACCTACAAGGCCGCGCTCGACCAGCACTCCATCGTCGCCGTGACCGACCGGCGCGGGCGGATCACCTACGTCAACGACCTGTTCTGCGCGATCAGCGGCCATTCCCGCGACGAGCTGCTCGGTCGCACGCATCGCATCGTGAACTCGGGCACACACGAGACGCGCTTCTTCCGCGACCTCTGGCGCACGATCGCCGCCGGCCGCTCCTGGCGCGGCGAGATCTGCAATCGCTCGAAATCGGGGGGCCTCTACTGGGTCGACACGACGATCGTGCCGATGCGCGACGGCGAAGGCCGCATCGAGAGCTACGTCTCGATCCGCTACGACATCACCGAGCGCAAGCGCGCCGAGGCCGCGGCCACGGCGGCGATGGCGGAGCGGGCCGCCGCGGAGGGCCTGCTGCGCGACGTGCTCGACACGATCCCCGACGCGGTCGCAGCCTATGACGCGGACGACCGGCTCGTGCTCTTCAACCAGGCCTACAAGGACTTCTACGCGGCTTCGGCACCGGCGATCACGCTCGGCGCACGTTTCGAGGACATCCTGCGCTACGGCGTCGAGCACGGGCAATGGGTCGATGCGGGCGACACGCCGCAGGCGCGCGAAGCCTGGCTCGCCCGCCGTATCGAGATGCACCGCGAGCATCCGACGGACCGCGTCGTCCAGCACCTCGGCGACGGCCGCTGGCTGCAGGTCAGCGAGCGGCGCTCGGCGTCGGGGCACACCGTGGGGGTGCGCAGCGACATCACCAGCCTCAAGCAGGCGGAGGCCGCGATCAAGCGGCACGCGGAGCAGGATGCGCTGACCGGGCTCGCCAACCGGGCGGTCGTCACCCAGAGCCTGCGCGACGTCCTCGACGGACGGCGCGCGGCGGACGGGATGGGCGCCGTGGTCCTGCTCGACCTCGACCACTTCAAGGACATCAACGACACGCTGGGCCATGATGCCGGGGACACGCTCCTGCGGGAGGTCGCACGCCGGCTCTCCGGTGCGGTGCGCGCGACGGACGTCGTCGCCCGGCTCGGCGGCGACGAGTTCGCGCTCCTCCTGCCGGGGCTGCGGGACGCCGTCGACGCGCACCGCGTGGTCGCGGCGATCCACGACAGCCTGCGCGAGGAGATCGGCATCGCGGGGCGCCGCTTCCGGCCGAGCGCCTCGATCGGCGTGACGCTCTACCCGCTGGACGGAGAGACGCCCGCGGACCTGTTCAAGAACGCCGACATCGCCCTCTACCAGGCCAAGGCGAAGGGGCGCGGCACCTGGTGCTTCTTCGACCCCGCGCTGCGCAGCCGGCTCGAGCGACGCCAGGAGATCGCGCATGCGCTGCGCGAGGCGATCAACGCCTCGGCGCTCGAGATCGCCCTTCAGCCGCAGGCGCGCACGCGCGACGGCGTCCATACCGGCTTCGAGGCGCTGGCGCGCTGGCGGCGGGACGGCGAGATGGTCTCGCCGGCGGAATTCGTGCAGGTGGCCGAGGAGACGGGACTGATCCAGCCGCTGGGCCGTGCCGTGCTCGACAAGGCGCTCCGCGCCATGCGCATGCTGATGGATCGCGGGCTCGATCCCGGCCAGGTGGCGGTGAACGTCGCCGCCGCCCAGCTCAAGGACGAGGGCTTCGTCGCCGAGGTCGCCCGCATGCTCGCGCGCTGGAACCTGCCGCCCGCCCGGCTCGAGGTCGAGGTGACCGAGAACGTCCTCCTCGATCGCTCCAGCGACAAGGTCGCCGAGACCCTGCGCGGGCTCCACGCACTCGGCGTGACGATCGCGCTGGACGATTTCGGCACCGGCTACGCCTCCCTCGCCCACCTCAAGCGGTTCCCCGTGGACCGCCTGAAGATCGACCAGTCCTTCGTGCGCGACATCGGCACCGACCCGGAGGACGCCGCCATCGCCCGCACCATCGTCAACCTGGCGCACTCGCTGGGCATGGACGTGGTGGCGGAGGGCATCGAGACCCGCGCCCAGCTCGAGTTCCTGCGCCTGCACGGCTGCGACGTCGCGCAGGGCTGGTTCATCGGCAAGCCGATGATGGAGCTGGAGGCGGTGGCGCGCTACCTGGAGGCGCGTACGCTGGAGACGCCGACGGCGGCGCGGGCGTGAGTCCTCTGGGCGTGAGTCCTCTGGGCGCGAGACCTCGGGGAGACACGTCGCAACGCGCAGCCGGCGCGAACGACGGGACGCACCTCACCCCACCTGGATCTTCGGCTCGCGCTCCAGAACGCGTCCGAGCTGCTTCAAGCGGCCCAGCAGCCGCTCGCCGACGAGGTCGCCCATGTCCTCGGGCAGGTTGAGGACGATGCGCGGGCCCTTCGCGCCGCCGCGCGCGATCAACGCCGTCCGCGGCAGCACGCCTTCCATCGCCACGGACACGGGATAGGCCACGCGGAAGGCGCCGCCGAGGATGCGCGCGAGCGTGATCAACCGTGGCGTGGCCAGGCCCTTGAGCTGCGCGCTCGCCTTCTCCAGCGACAGGCCCTCGTGGCGGAAGTAGTTCGACAGCGCGAGGTAGGCGCGGCCGGCATGGTCGATGCCGACGAAGGCACCGTTGGCGATGATGTTGAGGCTCTGCTCGCCACGATAGTCGGGGTGCGCCCGCCAGCCGATGTCCGCCAGCAGGCAGGCTGCGTGGCGCAGGCGCCGCTCCTGCGGCGTCTCGTCGAGCTCCAGCGTCTCGAACAGCGTGTCGGTCCAGGAGACCAGCTCGACGCCGTGCCCGGGCGAGCGCGCGCGCAGCACGTTGAAGTCCGCCGCCGCCGTGATCAGCGGGTCGCGGGCCTTGAGGTCGTCGTCGAGCCGCTCGAACAGTATGCCCTCGCGCACGCCCAGCGCCGAGATGGCGATGCTCGCGGGACGCCCGAGCTTGATGATCTCCTCGAGCACGATCGCGCCGTAGGCGAGTAGCGGCCGGCGGGCGTCGGAGACGGCGTCGATCTCCTTGAGCGCGGCGGCGGGCGTGCGCTCCACCATCTCGAGGAAGGCGAGGCCGTCGGCGGGGTCGATGCGATAGTCGTGCATGACGCGCAAGGGATAGCCACGCTCGGCCATGTGCAGGCGCGCGAGGTTCCGCCAGGTGCCGCCGACGGCGTAGAACGTGCGTCCCTTGAGCCGGGCGAGCTGGGGCGCGCGGGGCAGCGCCTCGCGCACGAGGCGTCGCGCCTTCTTGGGGCTGTCGTCCGACAGGTCCTGCAGCGTCAGGCCTCCGAGCGGCAGCGTCACGCCCTGACCAGCCGAGAGCCCGGCCACGTCGACGAGCTCCAGCGAGCCGCCGCCCAGGTCACCGACGACGCCGTCCGCCTCGTGGAAGCCCGAGATCACGCCGAGCGACGACAGCTCGGCCTCACGGGCTCCCGAGAGCAGCTCGATCGGCCGCCCGACGATCTCCTCCGCGCGCTGGAGGAAGTCCGGCCCGTTCTGCGCGTCGCGCGCCGCAGCGGTCGCGAGGACCAGGATCTCGCCAACCCGGATCGTCTGGCACAGGAGCTTGAAGCGCGCGAGCGCCTTCAGCGCGCGCGCGACGGCCTCGTCCTCCAGCCGGCCCGTCGAGACGACGTGACGGCCGAGCCCGCACAGCACCTTCTCATTGTAGATCGGCATCGGCGCGCGGGTGAGGCCCTCGTAGACCACGAGACGAACCGAGTTCGAGCCGATGTCGATGATCGCGATCGGCCGCCCGACCTTGAGGCGGCCGGGCGCGAGGTCGCGCGGGATGTGCCTGTCGCTCGTCGTGTCCAACGATCTCGCCCCTGTCCACCCCCGTCGCACGACCGCGGCCGTGCGCGCTAGCCCTTCGAGCGCCTGCGCCGCGACAGCTCCCGCGGGCTCGACGTCTTCAGAGATTTCCCCCGACCCGAAAGGCTGGGGTTGGTCATGAAGAACTTGTGCGCGTTGAAAGGTTCCTCGTCCGGCTCCGGGACGATCCGCTCGCTCGACCCGTCCCGCAGGACCCGCCAGCTCTGCTGGTTGTCGAGCAGATTCGCAAGCATGATCTGATCGAGCACCTGCTGGTGCACGGTGGGGTTCGTGATCGGCAGGAGCGCCTCGACGCGCCTGTCGAGGTTGCGCTGCATCAGGTCCGCCGACGAGATGTAGACGTGCGCCTTCGCGTGCGGCAGCCCATGGCCGTTGCCGAAGGCGTAGATGCGCGAGTGCTCGAGGAAGCGCCCGACGATCGACTTGACGCGGATGGTCTCGGACAGCCCGGGGATGCCGGGCCTGAGGCAGCAGATGCCGCGCACCACGCAATCGACCTGCACGCCGGCGGCGGAGGCGTCGTAGAGCGCGTCGATGACCTGCGCGTCGACGAGGGCGTTGCACTTGAGCCAGATCGCGGCGGGCCGCCCGGCCTTCGCGTGGGAGATCTCCTCCTCGATGTGCTGGAGGAGCCGCTTCTTGGCCGTCACCGGAGAGACCGCCATGCGCTCGAGCTCGGCGGGCTCGGCGTAGCCGGTGATGTAGTTGAAGATGCGCGAGACGTCGCGGGCGATGACGGGGTCGGCGGTGAAGAACGACAGGTCGGTATAGATGCGCGCCGTGATCGGGTGGTAGTTGCCCGTGCCGACGTGGCAATAGGTGACGAGGTTGCCCCCCTCGCGCCGCACCACCATCGACAGCTTGGCGTGCGTCTTCAGCTCGATGAAGCCGAACACGACCTGCGCCGAGGCACGCTCGAGGTCGCGCGCCCAGCGGATGTTCGCCTCCTCGTCGAAGCGCGCCTTGAGCTCGACCAGCGCGGTCACGGACTTGCCCGCCTCCGCCGCCTCGGCGAGGGCCGCGACGATCGGCGATTGCGAGGACGTGCGGTACAGCGTCTGCTTGATCGCCACCACGTTCGGATCCCGCGCCGCCTGCTCCAGGAAGCCGACCACGGCATCGAAGCTCTCGTAGGGATGGTGGACGATGATGTCCTTCTCGCGGATCGCGGCGAAGGCGTCCCCGCCCTTCTCGCGGATGCGCTCGGGGAAGCGCGGCGTGTAGGGCTTGAACTTGAGCTCCGGCCGCTCGAGCCCGACGATCTGCGAGAGCTCGTTCAAGGCGAGCATGCCGTCGACCTGGAAGACCTCGTCGGGGGCGACATCGAGCTCGTCGGAGACGAACTGGGCGAGGTCGTCGGACATGGAGGCCTCGATCTCGAGGCGGATCACACTGCCGCGCCGGCGCTGCTTGAGCGCCGTCTCGAAGACCCGCACGAGATCCTCCGCCTCCTCCTCGATCTCGAGATCGCTGTCGCGGATCACGCGGAAGCAGCCCTGGCCGATGCGCTCGTAGCCCGGGAAGAGCCGCGAGGCGTGCATCTCGATCGCCTGCTCCAGCGCCACGAAGCGCAGGCCCGCCCCGCCGTCCGGCAGCCTGATGAATCGCTCGATCTTGAGCGGCAGGCGGATCAGGGCGTTGAGCAGCCGCCCGTCGCTGCGACGGCGCAGCTTCAGCGCGATCGACAGCCCGAGATTGGGGATGAACGGGAAGGGATGCGCCGGGTCGATGGCGAGCGGCGTCAGGATGGGGAAGACGTGGTGGAGGAAGTGATCCTCGAGCCAGGCGCGCTCCGGCTCGTCGAGGTCCCCCTCCCCCACGATGGCGATGCCCTCCTCCAGCAGCTCCGGGGCGAGCGCCTGCCAGCGGGCCTGCTGGTCGCTCGCGAGCGTCGAGACCGCCTGCGATATCCGCGCCAGCTGCTCGGAGGGCGTGAGCCCGTCCTGGCTCACCGCGGAGACGTTGGAGCGCACCTGGCCCTTGAGGCCCGCGACGCGCACCATGAAGAACTCGTCGAGATTGTTGGCCGAGATCGACAGGAAGCGCAGCCGCTCGAGCAGCGGATGATTCGGGTTCTGCGCCTCCTCGAGGACGCGGCGGTTGAACTGCAGCCACGAGAGCTCGCGGTTGACGAAGCGGTGGGGCGTGCCGCGCAGCTCCGCCCCTTCCGGCGCCTCGCCCTTCTGCACTGCCGGCGGGTTCTCCACCTCGGCGATCGCCTGCGCTTCCTCGCGAGTGATGTTGGCGCGCAAGTTCCTCTCCCTGTCGTCGCATCGGAGCCCGCACTTGGACGACATCGATGTGACGGGGCGATGATAGAGGCACGCGGCGCGCGCCGAAAGGCCCCAGACGGCTCCCGGGCCGCCTCAGCCGTCCTCGTGCTCGTCCTCGTCCTCGCCCTCCTCGCCCTCGCCCCGCCCGGTGGCGCGCAGCCACGCGGCCGCCATCGGCCGGGTGATGCGCCGCTTGGCCGAGAGCGCCTCGGCGTCGAGCGCGGCCACCGCCTCGCCCGCCGCGGCGAGCGAGCGCTCGAGGCGGACCGCGAGATAGTCCACGACGCGCGTGTCGACGACGAGCTGGCGGTCGAGGAAGAGCTTCACGAGCACGGCCTTGAACAGGCCGTCGTCGGGGGCGGCGAGCCGCGCCACCGGCGCGAGCCGCAGCCGCGAGAGGAGATCGCGGGTCGTGATGCCCCAGGCTTCCGGCGGGCTCGCCGCGGTGATCAGCACGGAGCCGCCACGCTCGCGCACGCGGTTGAGGAGATGGAACAGCGCCGGCTCGTCGAGCGGGCCGGCGTCGGCGTCCTCGACGAGGATTGCGCCGGCGGCGGCGAGCTGCGGCACGTCCTCCTCGCGCACGAGGCGCGCGGCAATGCGTACCGGGCCGGCGCGGGCGGCCCAGATCGCGCCGAGATGCGTCTTGCCGGAGCCGGGCGGCCCTTCGAGCCTCAGCACGGGGTCGCTCCAGCGCGGCCAGGCCTCGATCGCCGCGTAGGCCGCCTCGTTCGAGGGGCCGACGAGGAAGTCCTCCTCCGCATGGCTCGGCGTTCCGGCGAGGTCGAGGGGGAGCTGGCGCATGCGCCCGCCCGGCTCAGCCATCCCGGTCCTCCGCCGGGCGCTGCGGCCCGCGCCCGATCGCCGGATCGTAGAACGGGCTCTCGAGATAGCGGCCGAGCGCGAAGCGCGTGAGCACGCCCACCATCGCCGCGAGCGGCACGGCGAGCAGCAGGCCGACGAAGCCGAACAGCGACCCGAAGGCGAACAGGGCGAACATCAGCCAGACCGGGTGGATGCCCACCGCCCCGCCGAGCAGCTTCGGCGAGAGGAAGTTGCCCTCCACGAACTGGCCGAACAGGAAGATCGAGAGCGTCGCGACGATCCAGATCCAGTCCGGCCAGAACTGGACGATGGCCACGCCCACCGACAGGAGGAGCCCGGTGATCGAGCCGACGTAGGGGATGACCGAGAGCAGCCCGGCCACGAGCCCGATCAGCGCGCCGAAGTTCAGGCCGATCGCCATCAGCGCCAGCGCGTAGAAGCCACCGAGGATCAGGCAAAGGGTCGCCTGCCCGCGCACGAAGCGCGAGAGCACGGAGTCGATCTCGCCCGCGAGCCTGCGGATGGTGGCGCGGTTGCGCAGGGGCAGCCAGCCGTCGACCGTCGCCACCATCCGGTCCCAGTCGACGAGGAGGTAGAAGGCGATGATCGGGGTGAGCACGAGCAGCGAGAAGACCGAGATCACCGTCTGCCCGCTCGCCAGCAGCGTGCCGAGCACCGTTCCGAGATAGCCGGCGCCGCGGGAGACGATGTCGCCGATGTTGCGCTGGAGCTCCTCGCCCGAGATCTCCACGCCGAGATAGTCCAGCAGCGGCGCGCCGCGCTCGACGAGCAGGCTCTGCAGCCGCGCCACGTAGCCCGGGAGGGATTCGAGGAACGCCGTCGTCTCGCGCGCGACGAGCGGCAGGATCAGCACGAGCACGAGCACGAGCACGAGCACGAAGGCGAGGAGGATGAGCAGCGTCGCCGCGAGCCGCCCCAGCCCGAGCCGCTCCAGCCGATCCGCCACCGGATCGAGCAGGTACGCGAGCGCCAGCGCCGCCACGAACGGCAGCAGGATGTCGGAGAACAGCCACAGGAAGAACGCCGTGGCGACGAACGCGGCGAGCCAGAACCCGGCCTGCTTCTGGATGGTCATCGATCACGCCCCGAGCCGCGCGCCGGCGGTTGCGGCCGGCGACGCCCGCACAGGGCTACGCCGAGGCGCCTCGGGAGGCAAGACGGCGCGCCGCGGGACACGCGCGCGACGCGCATATGACCTAACGTCAAGGTGGAGAAAGCCCTTGCAACACATCTTTTGGTTACTTACAAGATCCACAGCAATCTCGAAGCGGAGCGACGACCGGCCATGGACTCGACGACCTCGCACGCCCAGACCCGCCACGCCCCTCCCCCACCCGCCCCGTCCGCCGCCGACGACCTCGAGCAGCGCGCCTGCCGCTCGCTCGCCTGGTACCTCGGCGTCGACGAGGACCGCATCGTCACCCGGGCGAACAGCCGCAAGTACGCGCCGCAATCCGGCGACCGCGCCGAGCGCTCGCGGCTCGCCGAGATCTTCGGCCTGATGCGCCGGCTCAACGAGGCGGCGATCGGCGACCCGACGATCGGCG
Organism: Salinarimonas sp. NSM; assembly: GCF_052380005.1. Taxonomy (NCBI): domain Bacteria; kingdom Pseudomonadati; phylum Pseudomonadota; class Alphaproteobacteria; order Hyphomicrobiales; family Salinarimonadaceae; genus Salinarimonas; species Salinarimonas sp. NSM. The sequence goes on along the minus strand of NZ_JBQTCJ010000072.1, from coordinate 7,232 downwards.
CGGCCGCGCACGATCCCGTCGGCCTGCGCGACCTCCTCTCGATGGCGGCGCTCGAGGTCGCGCACGCGGCCGGCGGTCAGCGCTATCATTGGGTCGAGCTCGGGCCCGAGCCGACGAAGACCTGCCACATGCTCGAGCGGCTCGCGCAGCTCGGCGTCGCTCCGGCGAGCTACACCGCCGTCGACATCAACCCGGAATCCGCCGAGACGATGCGCGCCAGCGTCTCGCGCATCCTGCCGGACGCGCTGGTGCGGCCGCTGACGGTCGACTACGACACGATCGGCGCCGCCGACCTCGCGCTCGACGAGGCGCCGATGGTGATCACCCATCTCGGCTTCCAGGAGGGCAACGACACACCGTCGAACACGCGCGCGCGGCTGATGCGGCTCACCCGGCCGGGCGACCTCGTCCTCTCGGAGATGCAGGTCGTCGCGGACGGCGCGCTCGGCGGCATCGGCGCCTTCTACGCGCTCCCCGAGATGCGGCGCTTCTCGGAGCTGACGGCGCGCTCGGTGACGCAGGCCGCGCTCGCGGACTACGCGCATTTCGTCGTGCCTGTGGATCTCGCCGAGTCGCCCCCCGTGCTGGCGGCGGTGTGCGCTCACGCCGTCGATCGCGACGCGGGCGAGAGCGACGTGCCGCGGCCTGCCTGGGTCCTGACGAACGTGTGCATCAAGCTCTCCGACCGGCAGTTCCGCCGCATCCGCGAGGAGGGCGGGCACTTCGAGGTGCTCTGGCAAGGCCTCACCGGCGACCGTACGATCGCGATCCAGCTGTCACGCCGGCTGTGAGCGGGACGAACGGGCGGCGGAGAGACGCCGAGGGAGACGCCAGGAGAGACGCGAAGCGGGGCGACGGGTCGCTGTCGCCCCTCGCGCTCGTTCCCGCCGGCATCGCCATCGTCGGCGCGACCTACGGCCTCGCGCGCTACACCTACGGCCTGTTCGTGCCGCAGATCGGCGCGGCCTTCGCGCTCGACGCCTTCGCGCTCGGGCTGATCGCCAGCGGCTCCTACGCCGCCTACCTCCTCGCCACGCTGTTCGGCTCGACCGTCTCGGCGACGCGCGGGCCCCGCCTGCCGGTCGTGCTCGGCGGGCTCGCGGCGGCGGGAGGGATGGCGCTGATCGGCCTCTCGCCGAACGTCTGGGTGCTGGCGGCGGGCGTCGTGCTCGCGGGCGCGAGCCCGGGGCTCGCCTATCCGCCGATGTCGGACGCGGTGATGCGCCTCGTCGCCGAGCGCCGGCAGAACCGCACCTACGCCTGGATCAACTCGGGCACGAGCTTCGGCGTCATGCTCTCGGGTCCCGTGGCGATGCTGGCGGGGGCGCAGTGGCGCACGGCCTGGCTCGTTTTCGCCGCGCTGGCGCTCGCCGCGACGATCTGGAACGCGCTCCTCCTGCCCGGGCGCGCACGCGGGAAGCGGGCGGCGGCCGCCGACGCGGCGCCGCCTCCGCGGCTGACGCGCGCCTTCCTGATGCGCCGGGACGCGCGTCCCCTCTTCGCCGGCGCCCTCGCCTTCGGCCTCGTGACCTCCGTGTTCTGGACCTTCGCGGTCGAGCTCGTGGTGGCGCAGGGCGGGCTGGCGCCGGACGCCGGGCGCGCGTTCTGGATCCTGATCGGGATCGCGGGCGTCGCCGGCGGCCTCGCGGGCGACCTCGTGCGCCGCTTCGGCCTGACCGCCGTGCTCGCGGGCGGGACTGCGGTCATCGCGCTCGTCACCGCCGGCCTCGCCGCCGCACCGGGCAGCGCCCCGATCGTGCTCGCCGGCGGGGCGCTCTACGGGGCGGCCTTCATCCTGGTGACGGGGCTCTACGGGATCTGGAGCGTCAACGTCTTCAACGACCGGCCGTCGGCGGGCTTCGGGGCGACTTTCTTCCTGATCTCGGCGGGCCAGCTCGTCGGCCCGGCGCTCGCGGGCGCCGTCGCGGACGAGGTCGGCCTGCCGGCCGCCTTCTACGCCGCGGCCGCGCTCGGCCTCGCCGTGGCGCTGCTGCGCCCGACGCGCGACGTGCGCGCCATGGCGCGCAACGCGGCGGGCGAGCCGCTGCCGCCTCTGGATTGACGTAGCCCGCGTTCGCTTGCAGAGGTCGCCGAGCGCGGCAGTCGGGGGTTTACACATCCCAGAGACCGCAGCAGTACCGCACAGCGACTTGGGATTAGTGATGTCGGCGTTTCTACCAGGCTTCTTGGTCGGCCTCGGCCTCATCCTCGCGATCGGCGCGCAGAATGCCTTCGTGCTGAGACAGGGGTTGCGCAGGCAGCACGTCTGGGCTGTCACGCTCACCTGCGGTGCGTCCGACGCCGTCCTGATCGCGGCGGGCGTCGCCGGCTTCGGGGCGCTCGCCGAAGCGGCCCCGTGGTTCGCGCCGGTGCTCACCATCGCGGGCGCCGCGTTCCTCGCCTGGTACGGGGTGCGCAGCCTGATGCGCGCCTTCGGCAGCGACGAGGCGCTCGTGCCCGCCGAGGGAGCCGGGCAGGACAGCCTCGGGCGTACCCTCACGGTGTGCCTCGCCCTCACCTGGCTGAACCCCCACGTCTACCTCGACACCCTGGTGCTGATCGGCTCGGTCTCGACGCAGTACGCCGACCGCTTCGCCTTCGCGGCGGGCGCGATCACCGCGTCCTTCACCTTCTTCCTCACGCTCGGCCACGGCGCGCGGCTCCTGCGCCCGATCTTCGCCAAGCCGAGCGCCTGGCGCCGCCTCGAGCTGGGGATCGGCGTCCTCATGCTGTTCCTCGCCCTGAAGCTCGTCGTCTTCGCCTGACGACGCCGTGGCGCCGGTACCGGAGACCGGATAGGATCGGGCGCACCGCGTGCTCGAGGCGGACGGCTCGAACCCGATCGAACCCCGCGGAGACGCATCGGACATGACCGACATCACCATCGAGATCGCGCCGGTGGTGAGCGGGATCGTCCCGCGGGTCGCCGTCGCGGCGTTCCAGGCGCACGGGGTCGACGCGCTGGATGCGGGCACCTCGTCGGCGGAGCTCGAAGCCGCCTGCGCGGCGCTGCGCGCCGCAGACATCGACGTCGGCGCGATCGCCCGCGAGCCGCCGTTCGCGAGCTGGCGGGCGGCCTACGCCGCGGCGGGCATGCAGCCATCCAAGTTCCGCGCGAGCGTCGAGGCGCTCGCGCGGCGTGCGCTGTCGGGCACCGTTCCAAGCACCGGGACGCCGCTCGTCGACGCCTACAACGCGGTCTCGATCCGCATGCTCGCGCCACTCGGCGCGTACGATGCCGACAGGCTACCGGCGCCGGCGATCGTCCTGCGCCGGGCGCGGGCGGGCGACGCGTTCTCTCCCGTAGGCGGCGACGCCGGCAAGTTCCCGCTCACAGGCGAGCCGGTCGTCTACGCGAGCGGCTCGGAGGTGCTCTGCTACGGCTTCAATCATCGCGACAGCGCGGTGACCGCGCTGTCGGCCGGCACCCGCACGGCGTTCCTCGTCGGCGAGGCGGTGGACGACGACCAGCGCGGGCGCCTCGCTCGCGCCATGGAGGCTCTGCACCGGCTCCTCGCGTCGGCCGGCGCACGCGTGGGGCCGATCGCGACGGCGGACGCCGCCGCGCCGCGAGCGACGGTGGCGGCGCCCCCGGCGGCCTGAGGCGCCGGGCTCAGCCGGAGCGGCCGTGGACGTGATACGGCGGCGCCGTGGTCTCCACGCAGGTGAAGGCCTCGAGGATGCGATAGGTGTGCTCGGCGTCGGCCGGCACGAGCCAGCTGTCGCCGGGCTCGAGCGTCACCGTCTGGCCCTCGAGCTCCAGCTCGGCACGACCGGCGATGCAGAAGCCCAGCACCTCGTACGCGTGCTTGTGGGTCGGCTTGTCCTGCCGCGGCGCTTCCTCGCGCCACATGCGCATCGCCATGCGCTTGCCGCTGGCGAGATGGACGAGGCCGTCGTCCCCGGTCGGCGAGCTCGCGCTCGCGACCTTCTTGACGGTGGTGTCGGTCATCGGATCACTCCGTTGATGCTTCGGTGCCCAACGGTCCCCGGAGACCGGTGTTCCTCGACCCCGAAATCGCCCGCGGAGCGAATTGCCTCAAGCGGCGGCCGTCTCGATGATCCGCGGAAGCGCCTTCTCGCGCTCGTCGAAGACGTGGCAGAGCGCGCCGTCGAAGCCGAGCGTCACCGTGTCGCCCTCGCTCTGCGGCGCGTCGCCCGGGATCTTCGCCGTGACGAGCGAGCCGTCCGCGAGGCGCACGTGCAGCAGGTAGGCCTCGCCGAGCTGCTCGATCACGTCGATCTTGCCGGAGACCTGCGATTCCGCGGGCTCGAGCACGATGTGCTCGGGGCGGATCCCGAGCGTCACCTTCTGGCCGGGCTGGACACGCGAGCCGTCGACCTTCGCCACCGCGCGCCCGCCGCCGGGCAGGCCCATGGTGATCGTGCCTCCCGTGGCGCTGTCCACGGTCGTCTCGATGAAGTTCATCCGCGGCGAGCCGATGAAGCCAGCGACGAAGAGGTTCTGGGGGTTGTGGTAGAGCTCGAGCGGGTGGCCGACCTGCTCGACGTTGCCGGCGTTGAGCACGACGATCTTGTCGGCGAGCGTCATCGCCTCGACCTGGTCGTGCGTCACGTAGATCATCGTCACGCCCATGTCCTTGTGGAGCTTGGCGATCTCGATGCGCATCTGGACGCGCAGCGCAGCGTCGAGGTTCGACAGCGGCTCGTCGAACAGGAAGACCTTCGGCTCGCGCACGATGGCGCGGCCGATGGCGACGCGCTGGCGCTGGCCGCCGGAGAGGTTCTTCGGCAGCCGGTCGAGCAGCGGCGTCAGCTCCAGGATGTCGGCGGCCTTGAGCACCGCGTCCTTGATCTCCTGCTTCGACGACTTCGCGAGCTCGAGGCCGAAGGCCATGTTCTCGTAGACCGTCATATGCGGGTAGAGCGCGTAGGACTGGAACACCATCGAGATCCCGCGCTCCTTGGGCGAGAGCGCGTTCACCCGCCGCCCGCCGATCTCGAGATCGCCGTCGCTGATGTCCTCGAGCCCGGCGACGAGGCGAAGCAGCGTCGACTTCCCGCAGCCGGACGGGCCGACGAAGACGACGAACTCGCCGTCGCGGATGTCGAGGTCCACGGCGTGGATGATCTCGACGTTGCCGAAGCGCTTGGTGACCTTCTTGAGAACGACCTCCGCCATCGCCTCGTCTCCTCTTTCGCGGGCGCTCGGGCACGCCCGTCTCGGTTCTCTACGCTACGCTCACGCGAGTGCTGCGCGAAAGCGGGGGTGAAGCGGCGCGCGGGGACCGGCCCCGCGCGCGGGTCGCGGGCCGGCTCAGCCCTTCACCGCGCCCGCGGTGAGGCCCGACACGATGCGCCGCTGGAAGATCAGCACGAGCACGACGACGGGCACCGTCACCGTGACGGACGCCGCCATGATGTTGCCCCACGGCAGCTCGAACTGCGTGGCGCCGGTCAAGAGCGCGATCGCGACCGGGACCGTGCGCTGCTCGGTCGAGAGCGTGAAGGTGAGCGCGAACAGGAACTCGTTCCAGGCGACGATGAAGGCGAGGAGCCCCGTCGTCACCATCGCCGGCCACATCAAGGGCAGGAAGATCCGGCGCACCACCGTCCAGGGCGAGGCGCCGTCGACGAAGGCCGCCTCCTCGAGCTCCTTGGGCAGCTCGCGCATGAAGGTGGTCAGCACCCACACGGTGAAGGGCAGCGTCAGGATCATGTTGGAGAGGATGAGGCTCCACAGGCTGTTGTAGATGCCGAAGGCGCGCACGAGCTCGAACATGCCGGACAGCACCGCCACCTGCGGGAACATCGACACCGACAGGATGGTGAAGAGCAGGAGCCCCCGCCCGCGGAAGCTGACCCGCCCGAGCGCGTAGGCCGCGGTGACGCCCAGGAACAGCGAGAGCGCCACCACCGACACCGCGACGACCACGGAATTGAGGATGTTGCGCCCGAAGGGCTGGCCGGTGAATACCGAGACATAGTTCGAGATGCTCACCGAATCCGGCCATACGGCCGCGGAGAACAGCGCCTGCCCCGAGCGCAGGCTCGAGATCACCGCGTAGTAGAACGGGAAGATCGCGAAGATCACGATCGCCACGATGAGGAGCCAGAAACCGGCTCTCGCGAGCATGGAGTGTCTCATCGCGGATCCTCCCCGAGACGCACGCGCCCGACCATCAGCGTGACGATCACGAGGAGCGCGATGATGAGGAACAGGAGCGTCGAGGCGGCGGAGCCGTAGCCCACCTGCTGGAAGTCGACGAGCTGCTGGCGCGCGTAGACGGACATCGATGCCGTGTCGCGCGAGTTCGAGGTGAGCACGTAGATCAGGTCGAAGATGCGCAGCGCGTCGAGCGCACGGAAGATGATCGCCACCATCAGCGCCGGGCGGATGAGCGGCAGCGTCACCTTGAAGAAGACCTTGACGGGGTTGATGCCGTCGACGCGGGCCGCCTCGTAGCAGTCCGACGGGAGCATCTGCAGGGCGGCGAGGATGAGGAGCGCCATGAACGGCGTCGTCTTCCAGACGTCGACCATGACGACGGCCCACAGCGCGGTGTCGGGCGAGGCGGTCCAGGCGACGGGCTCGGAGATGATCCAGAACGTCATCAGGATCTCGTTGAGCACGCCGAACTGGTCGTGCAGCATCCAGCCCCACATCTGCGCCGAGACGATGGTGGGTATCGCCCACGGGATCAGGATCGCCGCGCGCAGCATGCCCCGGCCGGGGAAGGAGGCGTTCAGGGTGAGCGCCACGATCATGCCGAGCACGAGCTCGAGGCCGACCGAGACCACCGTGAACCAGATCGTGTTGTAGACCGCGCGCCACCAGTCCGGATCGGCGATGACGCCGTACCACTCGCCCTCATAATACTCGAGGAAGTTGGCGAAGCCGATGAACTCGTAGTCCGAGAGGGACGACAGCCGCGCGTCCGTGAAGCTGAAGAAGATCGTTCGGATCAGCGGCCAGCCGGCGACGAGCGCGAGCACGATCAGCATCGGCGTGAGGAAGAGCCAGGCCGAGCGCACGCGGGCGCGGGTCAGCTCCGAGGATTTGGCGGGCATCGCCATGGTGACGGCCTTTCCGTGTCTCCCCGTCGCGCGGCGGCGGCGTGCCGAGCCCGGCGCGAGGACGCGAGATCACAGGTGCGGGGGGCGGGCGCCCCCCCCCGGGGGGGGGGGGCCGGGCGGCGCGCGCGGGATGGGGGCCCCGGGGGGGGCGGGGGGGGGGGACCCCCCCCCCCCGGGCTTCGGCGGGGGCGGGG
>NZ_JBQTCJ010000071.1:0-22667 GCF_052380005.1 Salinarimonas sp. NSM | reverse complement strand
GGCCGGAGCGTCCGGAGCGGCGGGTGATTCGGACGGAGCCGGAGCGGCCTCTGCGGCACGGGCCTGCGTCTCCGCCGCCTGCCGGGAGGACTCCTGTCGGGCACGCTCCTCCGCCTCGCGGCGGGCGCGCTCCTCCGCCTCGCGGGCCTTGGCCTCGGCCTCGGCGCGGGCGCGATCCTCGGCCTCGCGGCGGCGGGCGTCCTCCTGGCGGCGACGCTCCTCCTCCTCGCGCCGACGGGCGTCGAGCAGGGCGGCGGCGCGGGCGTCCCGCTCGCTCTCCGAGAGCGAGCGCAGCACCTGCGCGCCGGGACGCGTCGGGGTGCCCGGGCGTGCGGGCTTCGCCGACGGCGCCTGCGGCGCGGCGGGCTTGGCGGCCGGTGCCGCCTCCTTCGCCTCCGCTGGCGGACGGGTGCCGCGCTTGCGCTCGACGACGACCTGCTTGGTGCGCCCGTGCGAGAAGCTCTGACGCACCGTGCCCTGCTCGATGCGAGGCTTGATGCTCAGGGTCTTCTGCGGCGCTTGCAGCGTCTTGTCGCCCGGGGTCTTGGTATCACTCATTCCGCTCACGATCCTGCGGGTTCGTCTCGTCGTCGAGGCCGGCGCCCTCGGGGTCGAGGGGCGCGGCGTTCATGGCGATGGTTCCGCGATAGACGCATAGCCGCCGCCAGCGCTCCAGGAAGATGCGACTTCCGGCGCCCGCGACGAGGGCTGCATGTATCACATGAGACCGTCCCAAAGCCAAATCCAAATCGTCGACGGACAGCTCCGTCACGACCGGAATCCGCTCCGCGGTCTCACCCAGGCGCCGTCGCAGCGCCTGAGCGATCTTCCTCTTGCCGTCGTCCGCCGCCTCCGAGGCGTGGACGAGGCAGGCGATGGTCTTCGAGCCGACGGTCTTCACCACCGTGTCGAAGCCCGTCACGACCCGCCCCGCCTTGTTGGCGAGGGCGAGCCCCTGGCGGAGGTTCTCCACGAGCGCTGCGTCGAGCGTCGCGGCGAGGTCCTCCGGGACGGTGACGGCGGCCTTGAGCCCCCGCGCGAAGAGCCGGCGCTTCACCGCGCTCTCCACCGCCTCTCGCCTGGCCGAGACCCACACGCCCCGGCCGGGCAGCTTTCCTTTCAGGTCCGGAAGCACCACGCCGTCTGGCGCGGCGACGAACCGGATCAGCTCGTCGGGCGAGCGGACCTCGCGGGTGGCGACGCAGGTGCGCTGCGGCACGTGACGGCTCGCCCGTCCGGCGCCCGCGGTCTCCCGCCGGCTCTCACCCTCGCTTCGCGTCACGCCCGCGTCGTCCTCTCTCGCTCGCCTCAGCTCGGATGCGTCTCGGCGTCGCCCTCGCCGGCGGGAGCCTCGCCCGCGTCGGCGCCGCCCTCGGCCTCGACGCCCTCGTCGTGGTCACCCTCGGTGGCGTCGCCCTCGGCGTACTCCTCCTCGGCGTACGCCTCCTCCGGAACCTCTTCTTCCGCCGGCGGCTCGATCCAGCCCGCACGCACGCGCGCGTCCATGATCATCGCCTCGGCGTCGGCCCGCGACAGCTCGAAGCCGTCGAGGAAGCCCGGATGGCGCTTGGCCTCGGCGCCGCGGCCCTCGGTGTAGCCGACGAGATCGTCGGTTGCGCAGCCCGCGAGATCCTCGATCGACTTGACGTCGTTCTGGCCCAGCGCGACCAGCATGCCGCTGGTGACGCCCACCACCTCGCGCACCTCGTCGTCGACGCCCAGCTCGATGCGCTTGGCCTCGTTCTCGGCCTCGATCTTCTCCAGATGCTCGTTGGCGCGCATCTGGATCTCCTGTGCGGTCTCCTCGTCGAAGCCCTCGATCGAGGCGATCTCGCCGAGGTCGACGTAGGCGATCTCCTCGATGGTGCGGAAGCCCTCGGAGGCGAGGAGCTGGCCCACGACCTCGTCGACGTCGAGCGCCTCCATGAACAGGTTCGTGCGCTCCACGAACTCCTTCTGGCGCCGCTCGCTCTCCTCGGCCTCGGTGAGGATGTCGATGTCCCAGCCGGTGAGCTGGGAGGCGAGGCGCACGTTCTGGCCGCGCCGGCCGATGGCGAGCGAGAGCTGCTCGTCGGGGACGACGACCTCGATGCGCTCGGCGTCCTCGTCGAGCACGACCTTGACCACCTCGGCGGGCTGGAGCGCGTTGACGATGAAGGTCGCCTCGTCCTGGCTCCAGGGAATGATGTCGATCTTCTCGCCCTGCAGCTCGCCGACGACCGCCTGCACGCGCGAGCCGCGCATGCCGACGCAGGCGCCGACGGGGTCGATCGACGAATCGCGCGAGATCACCGCGATCTTGGCGCGCGAGCCCGGATCGCGGGCCACCGCGCGGACCTCGACGATGCCGTCGTAGATCTCCGGCACTTCCTGGCCGAAGAGCTTGGCCATGAACTGCGGATGCGTGCGCGACAGGAAGATCTGCGGCCCGCGGGTCTCGCGGCGGACGTCGTAGAGGTAGGCGCGCACCCGGTCGCCGGGGCGGAAGGTCTCGCGCGGGATCAGCTCGTCGCGGCGGATGATCGCTTCGGCGCGACCGAGGTCGACGATGACGTTGCCGTACTCCACGCGCTTGACGAGGCCGTTGACGATCTCGCCGACCCGGTCCTTGAACTCGTCGTACTGGCGGTCGCGCTCGGCGTCGCGCACCTTCTGCACGATCACCTGCTTGGCCGACTGGGCGGCGATGCGGCCGAAGTCGAAGGGCGGCAGGCCTTCCGCGATGAAGTCGCCGACCATCGCGGCGGGGTTCTTGCGGCGGGCCTCGTGGAGCGTGATCTCGGTGGCGTCGTTCTCCACCTGCTCGACCACCTGCAGGAGCCGAGAGAGCGCGATCTCGCCGGTCTTCGGGTTGATCTCGGCGCGCACCTCGGTCTCGCTGCCGTAGCGGGAACGGGCCGCCTTCTGGATGGCGTCCTCCATCGCGGCGAGCACGATCTGGCGATCGATCACCTTCTCGCGGGCGACCGCGTCGGCGATCTGCAAGAGCTCGAGCCTGTTGGCGCTGACGGCCATGGTCCTGTCACTCCTTCGGGGAGGGATGGTTGTCGTTGTCCTCGGTCGCGTCCGGGGCGTCGGGCTCCTCGCCCTCCTCGGCGCTCTCGATGGTCTCGTCCGCGCCCTCGGCCGAGGGCGCCGTTCCGCGCCTGAGCGATTCGCGGACGAGGTCGTCGGTCAGCATGAGCCGCGCCTCGCCGATGTCGTCGAGCGGCAGCCGCGCAAGCGGGTCGACGCCGTCGGGAACGTCCGGAAGGAGGATCAGCGCGTGCTCGTCCTCGATGCCCTGCACGAGCCCGCGGAAGCGCTTGCGCGCCCCCACCGGCCGGGCCATCTCGACCTTCGCCTCGTGGCCGGTCCAGCGGATGAAGTCCGCCGGCCGCACCAGCGGCCGGTCGATGCCCGGCGAGGAGACCTCGAGATTGTAGGCCGTTGTAACGGGATCGTCGACGTCGAGCGCCGGCGAGATCGCCCGGCTCACCGTCTCGCAATCGTCCACGCCCATCGTGCCGTCGGGCCGCTCGGCCATGACCTGGACCGTGCAGCCGTTCTGGCTCGAGATCTTCACGCGCACCAGCCGGTAGCCGAGATCCTCGATCACGGGCTCGACGATCGCCGCCACGCGGGCGGCGAGGCCGGTCTCGGCGATCAGGCGCTCTTCCAGCCGGTCCTGAAGTCGGTCGTGCATGCGATCCGCCACGGCGGCACGTTTCCTCGTCGTCGGGAGCGCGCCCGTCGTCGCGGGCATCGCTCGTAATGGCTCTCGTCCACGGCACGTGCCGCAGCGGCCCCGGCGAACCCGCGTCCAATATGAGAAAGGAGCGGACCCGGTCAGGGTCCACTCCCGCGAGGCGACGCTCTCACGCCGCTACCAGAGCTGACAGGGAGGCATATACGCGCCTGCGGCGGCGGATTCAAGTGCGCCCGCGGTCGGGATCGATCCGGACGATGCGCTGACCCCTGCGCTCACCTCGGCGTTCACCCCGCCACCCGCAGCGTCGATCCGGCCGCTTCGCGCCCCCGCTCCGCCAGGAGCCGCCGCACCGCCTCCGGCGCCACCCGCACCACCTCCTCCAGGGGCGCGGGGCGGGCGACGAGGAAGCCCTGGACCTCGTCGCAGCCGCGTTCCATCAGGCGCAGGAGCTGGTCTCGCGTCTCCACGCCCTCGGCGACGACGCGCACGCCCAGGCCTTCCGAGAGCCGCAGCACCGATTGCACGATGTGCCAGGCGCTCTCGTCCGCGCCCATGCCGTGGACGAAGGAGCGGTCGATCTTGATCGTGTCGAAGGGAAAGCGCGTCAGGTAGGACAGCGACGAATAGCCCGTGCCGAAATCGTCGAGGGCGATGCGCACGCCCGCGCGCTCCAGCGTCTGGAGGATGGCGATCGCCCGCTTGTCGTCGTCGACGAGGACGCTCTCCGTGATCTCGAGCTCGAGCCGCTCCGGCGGCAGGCCGGCGTCCTCGAGCGCGCCGAGCACGGTGTCGAGGAAGTCCGGGTCGCGGAACTGGCGCGGGCTCACGTTGACGCTGATCGACGCGTCGGGGAAGGCGTCCGCGCCGGCGCGGCAGGCCTCGCGCAGGACGAAGGCGCCGATCGGGACGATCAGCCCCGTGTCCTCGGCGACGGGGATGAAGTCGGCGGGCGCGATCGCGCCGTCCTCGCCGTGCGTCCAGCGCAGCAGCGCCTCGTAGGAGACGATGACGCCCTCCGCGAGGGAGAGCCGCGGCTGCCAGTGGAGCGCGAGCTCGCCACGGTCGAGGGCGCCGGAGAGCGCCGCCTCGATCCGCTGGCGCCGGCGCTGGGCCTCGCCCATGCCGGGCTCGTACGCCTTCCAGCCGTTGCGACCGGCGTTCTTGGCGACGTAGAGCGCGGTGTCCGCCTGCTGGAACAGGCTCGTCGCGTCCGCGCCGTGGTCGGGGAACAGCGCGATGCCGATGGAGGCGCAGGGGCGGATCTCCTGGCCGCTCGGCAGCAGCACGGGCTTGGCGATCTCGCGCAGGATGCGATGGGCGAGGTCCGTCGCCTGCGCGGCGAGCACGACGCCCGCCTGCACGACGGCGAACTCGTCGCCGCCGAGCCGCGCGGCGCAGTCGCCCTCCCGGCACAGCGCCCGCAGCCGGCTCGCCACCGCGACGATGACGGCGTCGCCCGCGGGGTGGCCCCACAGGTCGTTGATGTCCTTGAAGCGGTCGAGGTCGACGAGGAGCAGCGCCGCGCCCGTCGTCGCCTCCACCCCATGGGCGACGCGCTTCGCCAGCTCGCGGTTGAAGAGCGTGCGGTTGGGCAGGTCGGTGAGGGGGTCGTGGAGCGCGAGGTGGTAGATGCGGGCCTCCGCCTCGCGCCGCTCGCGCAGGTCGGCGATGGCGAGGACCTGCGCCTGCGCCCCGTTGACCATGATGGCGCGGCGGCGGATCTCGACGGGCACGAAGGCACCGCCCGCGCCGCGCACCCGCAGCTCGCAGGGCGGACCCTCGGGCGTCTCGAGCGCGAGGCGCAGTTCCGGCCAGTCCGCGCCCGCGACCAGCTCGCGCAGCGGCGTGCCCCGCAGCGTCTGGGCCGGCCGGCCGAAGAGCGCGTGCGCCGAGCCGTTGGCGTCGGCGACGACGCCGTCGCGGACGATGACGATGCCCTCGAAGGTCGCGTCCGCGAGTGCCGTGAGCCGCGCCGCCTCCTCCCGCGCCCGCCGCCGCTCGGTCTCGTCGCCGCGCCGCGCCTCCGCCGTCTGGAGCGTGTCCATCAGGCGGTTGAACAGCTCGGTGAGACTCTGGGCGTCGTCGCCGTCGACGACGGGCAGGCGCGCCGCGAGGTCGATGTCGCCGCGCACGAGGGACTGCATGGCGTCCTCGACGTGACCGGTGCCGAGCCGCGTCGCGTGCTCGGCGAGGTTCAGGCCCGCCGCCTCGTCGGCGGCGTCGACGCGCAGCGGCACGACGCGCCCGAGCGCGCCGAGGACGAGGAAGGCGATGCCGAAAGCCCAGGCCGCGTTCACGCCGACGCCGATCGCCTGGATGCCGAGCTGCGTCCAGGCGTCGCCCGCCGGCAGCGCCGCGGCCGGCGCGAGGAGCGCGAGCGCCAGCGTGCCGAAGACGCCGGCGGCGCCGTGTACCCCGACCGCGCCCACGACGTCGTCGACCCGAAGCCGCGTCTCCAGGAGCCGGTTCGCCTCGTTGGCGACGATCCCGCCGAGGAAGCCCACGAGCATCGCCGCGCCGGGGGTGAGCAGATGGCAGCCGGCGGTGACGGCGACGAGGCCGCCGACGACACCGTTGATCGGCCGCTCCGGCGGCAGGCGCCCGTCGCGCGTCCAGCCGGCGACGTAGCCGCCCGCGCCGCCGGCCGCGCCGGCGAGCACCGTGTTGAGCACGATTCCCATCACCGCCGGCGAGGCCTCGAGGGTCGAGCCGCCGTTGAAGCCGATCCAGCCCACGAACAGCACGAGCGCGCCGGCCGCCGACAGGACCGGGCTGTGCCCCGCGATCCGCACCGGCCGCCCGGCGGCGTCGAAGCGCCCCGCCCGCGGGCCGAGCGCGAGGCAGGCGGCGAGGGCGATCCAGGCGCCCGTCGCGTGCACCACCGTCGCGCCGGCGAAGTCGACGAAGCCGAGATCGGCGAGCCAGGCGCCGGACGCGGGCGCGAGCGCGCTCCCCCAGGCCCAGTGCACGAAGACCGGGTAGATCAGCGCGGCCGTCACCAGCGCGCAGGCGACGTAGGCGGACAGCCGCATGCGCTCGGCCACCGCGCCGGCGACGATCGTCGCCGCCGTGCCGCAGAACATCACCTGGAAGACGAAGAAGCCCACCTCCTCCGGGCGCAGGTCCGCCAGCAGCACGAAGCGCGGCTCGGCCCCCACCGGCGCGAGGCTCGCCGAGGCGCCGAAGGCCAGCGCGAAGCCGATCCCGGCGAAGGCGAGGGTGGCGAAGACGAAATCGAGCAGGTTCTTCTGCGCGACGTTGACGGCGTTCTTGGTGCGCACCGCGCCGGCCTCGAGCAGCATGAAGCCGATCTGCATCAGGAAGACCAGCGCCGCCGCGGTCAGCACCCAGGTCGCGTCGAGCCGCCCGGCGAGGTCGACGGGTGCGGCCGCGGCCGGCGTCGCCCAAATAACGGGCAAAATGATGCCGAGATGAGCAGATCGAACGACTGGACGCTGCATGGCGGAATTCCGTTTTCGGCGCGCTCGACAATGTCGCCCGACGCACCTTAACGCTGGGTTTGTCTTCCGATGCTTGGGGTGCGCGCCGCACTTCCCGAACGGAATGCCCCGTGCGAAACCGCACGCGCCTGCGGCATTGCGCCCTCGCCCTCAACACATCGCTTACGAAAGGCCATTAAGGTCCGCGCGTTACGGCCATCCGGACGGCCGGCGCCCGGGATCCCTGCTCGATGGACATGCTCACCTCGCTCGTGTCGGACGTGGAGGACGCCGTCGCCAACGGTGACCCGAACCGGCGCGTCGAGACGCTGCGACGCATGACGGATCTCTTCATCGAGCAGGCGCCGCACCTCGCCGACCTGCACGTCGCCGTCTTCGACGAGGTGATCCTGCGGCTCGCGCGGGGCATCGAGTTCCGCGTGCGCGTCGAGCTCTCCGAGCGGCTGGCCGATCTCGTCAACGCCCCCGAGGGCGTGCTGCGCGACCTCGCCTTCGACGACGAGATCGCGGTGGCCCGCCCCGTGCTCGAGCGCGCCGCGCGGCTCGGCGAGGACGATCTCGCCGAGGTCGCGGCCAGCAAGAGCCAGGAGCATCTCCTCGCGCTCACGCGCCGCGTGCGCCTGTCCGAGCGCATCACCGAGATCCTGGTCGACCGCGGCGACGCGCGCGTGGTCTGCGCGGTGGCCGGCAACGAGGGGGCGGCGCTCTCCGACCGCTCGCTGTCGTGCCTCGTCGAGAAGGCCCGCGGCGACGAGGGCCTGCAGAGCCAGCTCCAGGCGCGGGCGAGCCTCGGCAACGAGCAGCTCCAGCAGCTCGTCGCCATCGCCCGCGAGAAGGCGCGCGTGTCGATGCGCGCGGCGTTGGGGGGCCTCGACGGGCTCTCCATCGACGCCGCCGCCTTCGACGACGCGGTGGACGGCGCCGCCGAGGACGTGGCGCGCACCTCGAGCTACAAGGCGCTCGTCGACGACTTCGCCGACGCGGCGCGGATCGTCACGGAATGCGCCGGCTCCGGCGCGCTCGACGAGGAGACCATCGCCGGCTGGGCCCGCGACGGGCGCATCGAGGAAGCGCTCGCGGCCATCGCCCACCTCGCGCACGTGCCGACGACGGTGGTGGCGCGCGCCTTCCACTCGAATCACTACGACCCGCTGCTCTTCATCCTGCGCTCGCTGCGCTTCGGCTGGTCGACGTTCAAGACCTTCCTCGTCGCCAAGGCGGGGCGCGACCTCACCGAGGAGGTCCACCGCTCGGCCTTCGCCGCCTTCCAGCAGCTCTCGGTCTCGACGGCGCAACGTATCGTGCGCTTCACGGCGATGCGCGAGCGCACGCTCGAGGCCGAGGCGCTCTGACGCCGCGGACACCGGCGCGCTCAGCGCACGCCGGCGAGGATCTGCAGGGCGAAGAGCCCGAACACGCCCGCGAAGACTATGTCGACGCCGCGCAGCACCCGCGGGCGTGTCTTCGCGAGCGCGACCACCTCGTCCGCCGCCAGGATCGCGAGCGCCGCCAGCGGAGCCGAGAGCGCGACGAACCACAGCCCCAGGAAGACGAGCTTCTCGGCCGCGTGCGGATCGCCGGCGGCGACGAACTGGGGGAGGAAGCCGACGAAGAAAAGGATCACCTTCGGGTTCGACAGGTTGATCCCCACGCCGAGCAGCCAGGTCGCGCGCAGCGACGCCGGCGCGGGCCCGCCCGGCCGCAGGCTGAGCGCCGAGCCGTTGCGCAGGGCGTCCCAGGCCATCCAGAGCAGGTAGAGGCCACCGACGATCTTCACCGCGCCGAAGGCCGCGGGCGAGGCGGCGAGCAGCGCCGAGAGGCCGAGCGCGGCGAGCAGCGTGTGCACGAGCGCGCCGGTGAAGGCGCCGAGCATCGCCGCCATGCCGCTGGCGCGCCCGCCCTGCACCGTCTTCGAGAGGAACAGGCTCATGTCCGGCCCCGGCGTGACGAAGAGCACGAGGCAGGCGCCGGAGAACAGGAGCAGCGTGTGGAGGTCGGGCAGGAAGGTGAGGCTGGACGACATGGTCGACGCGGGTCGGATGGGAGGCGTCGGACGACGCCGCGGGACGATGCGCCCGGCGCGCACGCCACGCCAGCGGCGCGCCGCGCAGGGCAGCAATTCCCAAGCGGCATGCCTCGCCGCCCCGTCCCTCGCCCACGGGCCGATCCGGTCGGCGGGACGACGGGCGCGTCAGCGCGGCCCGAAGCCGACGATGCGGCGCACCGCGTCCATGGTCTCGGCGGCGATCTCGGAGGCCTTGCGCGCGCCCTCGGCGAGCAGCGCGTCGATGTGGCCCGGATCGGCGGACAGCCGGCGCATCTCCGCGGTGATCGGCGCCAGGCGATCCACGGCGACGTCGACGAGGGCCGACTTGAAGGTCGAGAAGTTGGCGCCGCCGAACTCCGCGAGCACCGCCTCGCGCGGCACGTCCCGGAGCGCGGCGTAGATGCCGACCAGGTTGTCCGCCTCCGGTCGCCCGGCGAGGCCCGCGGCCTCGCTCGGCAGCGGCTCGGGATCGGTCTTGGCCTTGCGCACCTTCTGCGCGATGGCGTCGGCGTCGTCGGTGAGGTTGATGCGCGAGTAGTCCGACGGATCGGACTTCGACATCTTCTTCGTGCCGTCGCGCAGGCTCATGACGCGGGTCGCCGGGCCCTGGATCATCGGCTCGGGCAGCGGGAAGAACGTCTCGCCGAAGCCGTGCTCCGCGATCGAGCCGGCGAAATCGTTGTTGAACTTCTGCGCGATGTCGCGGGTGAGCTCGAGATGCTGCTTCTGGTCCTCGCCCACCGGCACGTGGGTGCCCTTGTAGAGCAGGATGTCGGCGGCCATCAGGGTGGGATAGGCGAACAGGCCCACCGCCGCGTTCTCGCGGTCCTTGCCGGCCTTCTCCTTGAACTGCGTCATCCGGTTGAGCCAGCCCATCCGCGCGACGCAGTTGAACACCCAGGCGAGCTCGGCGTGCTGGTGGACGCGGGACTGGTTGAACAGGATCGAGCGCGCCGGGTCGATGCCGCAGGCGATGTAGGCGGCCGCGACCTCGCGGATGTTCGCCTCGAGCGCCTTGGGTTCCTGCGGCATGGTGATGGCGTGGAGATCCACGACGCAATAGATGCAGTCGTGAGTATCCTGCATGCGCACCCAGTTGACCATCGCGCCGAGATAGTTGCCGAGATGGAGGGTGTGCGTCGGCTGCATGCCGGAGAACACCCTGTCCTTGAACTGCGTCATCGTCTCGCCCTCGGGCCGGCCCCGCGCGGGGTGCGCGTCTCGCGCGGGGCTGTAGCGGCTGGGGGACGGTGAGGCAAGGGGGACGGCTGCGGCCCGCCGTCAGGCCGCGAGCCGCCTCGCCGCCCCGGCAAGCGTCTCCTCGATGCCGACCCGCCCGCGCGTGAGCGGCACGTCGCCCGACATCGTCACCACGCCGGAGCCGATTCCGTCGTACATCTGCGCCATCAGCGCGGACGCCTGCGGGCGCAGGCCGGCCTGCCGGAAGATGCCCTCCCAGGCCTCGCGCGGGGGCGCCACCGGCGTGACGGCGCGCCCGAGGACGCGCGCCGCGGCGGCCGCGACCTCGATGGGGGTGTAGTCCTGCGGCCCGGCGAGCTCGATCACCCCGGGCGCGGCCTCGGCCAGCAGCGTCTCGGCGGCCACGCGGCCGATGTCGGAGGTCGCGACCATGCGCTGGGGGCGGTCGAGGTCGAGCATCGAGGGGAGGACGCCCTCCGCCACCGCGAGCGGGAGGACCTGGAGCCAGTTCTCCTGGAAGTACGCCGCGCGCAGGAACGTGAGCCGCGTCGGCGCGCCCGCGAGGATCGTCTCGACCGCGTGCAGGCTGCGGATCACGCCGGTATCCTCCGGCACCTGCGCCCCCTCCGAGGACAGGAACAAGAGCCGCGCGGGATGGGCCCGCTCGATCGCCGCGCGGGTGGCACGGCCGACCGAGGCGACGGCGCCGACGAAGTCCTCAGCCGCGTAGGCCGGCGGCGCGAGCACGTAGGCGCCCGTGACGCCCTCCATGGCGGCGGCGAGGTCGTCCGCCGAGGTCGCGTCGCCGCGCACGAGGGCGACGCCGCGGGCGGCCCAGGGCGCGGCCCGGTCGAGGTCGCGCACCAGCGCGCGGACGGGGGCGCCGGCGGCGAGCAGGGTCTCGGCGACGGCGGCGCCGGTGTTGCCGGTAAGCCCGGTGACGAGGAACATGGGGTCTCCTTAGCTAGGGTCTCGAGGCGTGGCGCGCGGAGCGGGGCGCCGCGTGCCGATGACGGGGACCCTACGGACGGCACTTGCATGCGTCCAATGCATCGTCGATATCTTCATCATGCGCGAGACGAATTTACGCGGAATCGACCTCAACCTCCTCGTCCTGCTCGACCACCTGATCGCCGAGCGCAACGTCACGCGCGCGGCTGCGGCGGCGAACCTCAGCCAGCCGGCGATGAGCCGTGCGCTCGGTCGGCTGCGGGCGTTGCTCCACGACCCGATCCTGGTGCGCGGCGCCGACGGCCTCGTGCCCACCGCCCGCGCCCTGACGCTCCAGCCGGCGCTCGCGCGCACGCTCGCCGACGTGCGCGACCTGCTCGCGCCCGACGCCTTCGAGCCGGCGCAGTGGCGCGGACGGGTCGTGATCTCGGCGACGGACCACCAGACCATCATCCTCCTGCCGGAGGTGATCGCGCGCCTCGCCCGCGAGGCGCCGGGGCTCGACCTCGACGTCACGCCGCTGCGCGCCCGCGAGCTCGATGCCCTGCGCGACGGGCGCACGCACCTGAGCTTCGGCGTCGCCGAGGCCCCGCTGCCGCCGGGCCTGCTGCGGCGGGCGCTCTACGAGGACCGCTTCGTCACGGTGATGCGCCGCGAACATCCGGCCGCGGCGGGCGCGTGGACAGCCGCGGACTTCGCGGAGCTCGACCACGTCCTCGTCACGGTCCTCGGCGAGGGCCGCGGCTTCCTCGACGACCAGCTTGCGCGGCGCGGGCTCGCCCGCCGCCTCGCGCTGCGGCTGCCGCATTTCTACGCCGCGATGGAGGTCGTCGCCCGCTCGGACCGGGTCGTCACCCTCCCCCGCACGCTCGCCATCCGCTTCGCGGCGGGCCTCGACCTCGCCGTGCGCGAGCCCCCGGTCGACGAGACGCGCTTCACGCCGACCCTGATCTGGTCGGAGGTGCACGACGCCGACCCCGCCATGCGCTGGCTGCGCGACCTCATCGCCGAGGAGGCGGCGCGCACGCCGGGCGCGACGGCACTGGCGCAGGCGCGCGCGACCTCGGCCTGATGCGGACGCCCGGCGGCGCGCACCCACGCCCGGCTTCACTTTTCTTCACGTCGCCCGCGAATACGCGACACGTGACGGGCGCATCGTCTCCCCATCGCAGCCGACCGCGCTGCTCCCCCGAGGAGACGAGACGATGACGACGACCCCGAACGAGACGAAGACCCCCACCGGCTCCCGCTTCTCCCGCGGCCTCCTCGCCGCCACCGTCGCCGTGCTCGGCGTCGGCGCGATCGGCGCCGGCTTCGCGGTGGCGCAGGACGCGCCGATGCTGCGCCGGGCGGCCGGCGACGGACCGCGCGCGGAGATGATGCAGGCCCGCTTCGGCGAGGACCGCGGCCGCATGGCCGAGTTCATGGAGTGGCGCCTCGAGCGCACGCTCGAGGGGGTCGACGCCAGCCCCGAGCAAGTCGAGCGGATCAAGGCGATCGCCGAGGAGGCCCGCGCCGAGATCGCGCCGCTGATGCGCGGCTTCCGCGACACCCGCGAGGACCTCGCCGAGATCCTGGGCGCCGGCACGATCGACCGCGCCGCCGCCGAGACCCTGCGCGCCGAGCGCCTCGCCGCCATGGACACCGCCTCCGCCCGCGGCCTCGAGGCCCTCCTCGACGCGGCCGAGGTGCTGGAGCCCGAGCAGCGCGCCGAGCTGATCGAGGAGATGGGCGAGCGCCGACGCGGCTGGGGCCGTTGGTGATAGACTGAGCCGGATGACTTCTGGAAGAGGACCGCAGCACCGATGCCGGACGAGATCCTGATCGTCGACGACGACGTGCGCCTGTCGGGCATGCTGCGGGACTATCTCGACCAGAACGGCTTCCCCTCCCGCGCGGCCGCGACCGCGCGGGAGGGGCTCGCCGAGATCGCGCGGCGCCCGCCCGCGGCCGTCGTGCTCGACGTGATGCTGCCGGACCTCGACGGCTTCGAGACGCTGCGGCGCATCCGCGCCGCCTCCGACGTCCCCGTCGTCATGCTCACCGCCAAGGGCGACGAGACCGACCGGATCGTCGGCCTCGAGATCGGCGCGGACGACTACATCCCCAAGCCCTTCAACCCGCGCGAGCTGCTCGCGCGCTTGAAGGCGGTGCTGCGCCGTCGTAACGGCGGGGGCGGCCAGGCCGGCCCGCCGCCTCTGCGCTTCGGGCGGCTCGAGGTCGACCGCGGCGCCCGCCAGGTGCGCGTCGACGGCGGCGAGCGCACACTCACCTCCTACCAGTTCGACCTCCTCGCCGCGCTCGCCGAGAACGCCGGGCGCGTGCTCTCGCGCGAGCAGCTGATGGACCTCGTGCGCGGCGCCGAACTCGAGGCCTTCGACCGCTCGATCGACGTCCACGTCTCGCGCATCCGCGCGGCGATCGAGGACGACCCGAAGCACCCCCGCCGCGTCCTGACGGTGCGCGGGGCGGGCTACGTCTTCGCGCGCGTGCAGGACGAGGGGGCGTGATGGCGCGCCTCTCCGCATTCGTGCGCCGCCCGCGCGGCCTCTCCCTGTTCTGGAAGATCTACCTCACGGTCGTCGCGGCGGTGCTCGTCGTCGCGGTCGCGGGCGCGATCGTGTTCCGGATCAACGCCGCCAACGAGCGCGGGCCCTGGGCCGAGCGCGGGCGCACGTTCTTCGCGCGCACCCTGCCCGCCGAGGATCCCGGCCCGGCGCTCGCGCGCCTGTCCGACGCGCTCGGCGCCGACCTCGCCCTGCGCGCCCCCGACGGGCGGCTCATCGCCGGCGACCCGGGGCTCGACCTCGCGCGCCGAGTGCTCGTCTTCACCCTGCCCGACGGGCGGGTGGTGCAGGCGCGCTTCGGGCGCGACGATCCCGCGGGCGGAGACGAGGACGACGGCCGCAACCCGCTCGTCCCCATCGCGATCATCGCGATCCTGATCGCGCTCGTCGCCTATCCGGTCGTGGGCCACCTCACGCGGCGGCTGGAGCGCCTACGCGTGGGGGTCGAGGCCTGGGGGGCGGGCGATCTCTCGGTGCGCGTGGGTCTCGCCGGGGGCGACGAGGTCGCGGCGGTCGCCCGCAGCTTCGACGCGGCCGCCGAGACGGTGGAGCGCCTCGTCGCCTCGCATACGGCGCTCCTCGCCAACGCCAGCCACGAGCTGCGCTCGCCGCTCGCGCGCCTGCGCATGGCGATCGACCTGTGGCGCGAGGACCCGCGCCCGGCGCTCGAGCGCGAGATCGTGACGAGCCTCTCCGAGCTCGACGCGCTCGTCGAGGAGATCCTGATGGCGAGCCGGCTCGAGCACGTCGCGGGCCTCGAGCGGATCGAGCCCGTCGACATGCTGGCGCTGGCGGCCGAGGAGGGCGCGCGCGTCGATGCGCTCGTCGAGGGCGAGGCGGTGGAAATCCCGGGCGATCCGCGGCTCCTGCGCAGGCTCGTGCGCAACCTCTTCCAGAACGCCGCGCGCCACGGTGCCCCGCCGATCGAGGCCCGCGTCGCGGCCCGCGCGGGCGGCGGCGCGGTGATCAGCGTGCGCGACCACGGCCCGGGCCTGCCCGACGGCGAGAGCGAGCGGGTGTTCGAGGCCTTCTACCGCCCCGCGGGCCGCGCGGAGGCGGCGGGCGGCTGGGGGCTCGGCCTGTCGCTCGTGCGCCAGATCGCACGCCGGCACGGCGGCGACGTGCTTGCGGTGCGGCCGGAGGGCGGCGGGGCGATGTTCGTGGTGGAGGTGGGGGGCGCGGGGTCGAGGGGGTGAGGCGGCGGTGCGTTCGAAGGAGCGACCGCCGCCGAGCGATCGATGCCATCGGACGCCCTTCTTCGATTCCATCGCGTCAGTTTTGGAGCAGCAGATCGACGGCGGCTCGAACCTGGGGGTCGTCGCTCGCGGGATCCTCGCGCAGGCCGGGCTCGAAGCCGCTTCGGGGCCCCGGAACGACGATGTCCGGCTTCCAGGTCCGATCGATATGCGTTCCCACTGGGGTGAATGCATTCACGATGCGGGTGTCGAACAGTACGATCTGGCCGGAGGCCAGGGGGCTTTCTCCCATGACCGTCGCCGCCTCGAGATCATGAAATGCTCGAGCCACCAGCTGTGCCGCTCGCCCGGTATCCGCATTCACGAGAACTACCATTGGACGATCTTCGAGCGGTCCGCCGCGCCGAGCATTGAATCGCTGCCGGTGCGCCGCATAGGGTACTTCGAACGATGCGATCTCTCCGCGTTCGAGGAAATCGTCGGCGAGCGCGATCGCCGCCTCGGCGTCCGCGCCTGTTGTCCCGCGCAAGTCGAGCAAGATTCCCGCGAGCCCGTCATCCAAGCCGCGATCGATGATCTGGTCGAGCGCTGGCAGGACCAGCTCGTATGTGCCCCAATCGAGCGACGAGATATGCAAGTATGCGACACGGTTCCGCACCGACCAATGAACCTCGCCGAGCGCGGGAGTGGAGCCCCGCTCACGCCGACGCGCCATGTACGCATCGCGGGCTGAACGCAACTCTCTCAACTGGCGCAGCGCTTCGGAATCTGCCGTCGCACGAACTCCCGTGTCCGCACCTACCGCCTGCGCGAGCATCTCGGAATCAGAGCGACTTACATCGGCGACAGGTTGAGCCAACGCCGGCCAGCTGAGAAGCACGAATGCCGCCGCAGTGGGTGCCGTCGCAATGGACGTCACCGCTCGTCTCACGAAGCTGCCCTTCATGCGTTCCACCAGCGCAAGCCGTAGCCCTGCATCGGAGAGTGAGCAGGCGGCACGTCACAGTCAAGCTCGCACGCTTCGTGCACCGGTTTCAGCCGCGTCAAGCAGCGTCGCAGACGTGCTGAGTTTCGCTTCGAATGAGCATGATCGAAGGCGGAAGCCAGCGCAGCTCGGAACGGTTCCCGTCGACGCGCAGGCACGCAAGCCCTGTCCCCGGCGGGGAGCGGCGCTGAGGTCGCGGCGGGCGGTGTCGGCTCAGGTGGGACGCGGTGTCCCCGGGGTGGCGCGAAGGCCGGTACCAGTGCGTGATGCGAAACGATCGGAAGGAAGACGTCGGGAGCAACTTCGGGACCGACCGAAACGGCCGGCAGGCACGGATGAGAAAGCGTGGATCAGGCGAACATGTAGCCGAGGAAACGCTTGGAATCGATCGGGTCGTAGCCCAGCCGCCCGCGCAGCTTCTTGCGCAGCTTGGAGATGTGGCTCTCGACCACCGCCTCGTCGACGTTCTCGTTGAAGACGCCGTAGACGGCCGAGAAGATCTGCTCGCGCTGGACGCGCTTGCCCTTGTTCTTGAACAGGTACTCGAGGATGCGCCGCTCGCGCCGCGGCAGGGCCAGCACCTCTCCGCGCACGATCGGGTCGCGGCCGTCGAAGAAGACCTCGAGATCGTGCTCGACCGGCGCCGCGGCGCTCTCCTCCGGGCGGGCCTGCGCCCGACGGTTGAAGGCGCCGACCCGGGCCATGATCTCCTTGACGTGCACGGGCTTGCGCACGACGTCGTCGACGCCCGCGGCGAACAGCCCGAGCGTCTGCTCCAGGCAATGCGTGTCGTTCATGGCGATCACGGGCGCCTTGCAGCGGCTCTTGACGAGGCGCGGCAGCGTCTCGCGGGCGCTGCAATCGCCGATCAGGATCGCCTCGACGGCGCCGAGATCCTCCTCGGCGGCGCCGGCGATCCAGTCGTTGAAGTCGGACGGGTCGAACCCGACGGCGGACACGCCTTCCCGGTCGAATCCGGATCGGTAACCCGTGGTGACCAGCTCTCGTTCGTCGACGATGATGTACACGACAGTACCCCCGTTGTATCGGACACCATACGGATAAATCCGAAGATTTGTTGCGGCAACGCTTAAGTGGGCGCACACCGCAGGCAATCGTCGTCACCGTCAAGGGGGGGTTACTCGCCGTGGGACGAATCCGAATTCAAATTAGCGACGATTCGCGTGCGTTGGTAAGACACCGTTAATCAGCGCGAATACTACAAAAATTCAACGAAATCCCGCGAGATCTCCTCACGTCTCCGGCCCGAACGCACCCGCCCGCGCCAGCGTCGCGATCGCCTCCGCGTCGAGCCCGAGCACCTCGGCGAGCACCGCGTCGCGATCCGCGCCCAGAGGCGGCGGTGCCCTGTCGTAGGACACGGGGGTGGCGCGGAGCTTGAGCGGGTTGCCGAGGAGCGAGAGGACCTCCCCGTCCACGACGGGCGAGGGCATCTCGATGACCATTCCGCGCGCGCGGGTGTGGGGGTCGGCGAGCGCCTCGGGGACGCTCGCGACGGGCCCGGCCGGAACCTGCGCCGCCTCGAGCCGCGCGCCCCAGCCGGCGACCGTGTCTCCCACGATGATCGGGTCGAGCAGGGCATTGAGCGCGTCGAGCTGCGCGAGGCGGCCGGCGTTCGTCGCGAAGCGCGGGTCCTGCGCCAGGTCCGGCACGCCGAGCGCGGCGCAGAAGCGGCGGAACTGCGCGTCGTTGCCGACCGCGACCACGAGGTGCCCGTCCGCGGCGCGATAGGTCTGGTAGGGCGCGATGTTCGGGTGGCGGTTGCCCAGCCGCCGCGGCGCCCGGCCGGAGACGAGCGTGTTGGTCGCGGCGTTCACGAGCCAGGAGATCTGCGTGTCGTAGAGCGAGACCTCGAGGAACTGCCCCTCGCCCGTGGCGTCCCGGTGGCGCAGCGCGGCGAGGATGCCCACCACCGCGTACATGCCGCACATCAGGTCTGAGATGCCAACCCCGACCTTCATCGGCTCGCCGTCCGGCTCGCCGGTGATGCTCATGATCCCGCCCATGGCCTGGACGAGGAAGTCGTAGCCGATCCGCTCGGCATAGGGCCCGTCGTGGCCGAAGCCGGTGATCGAGCACCAGACGAGATCCGGCTTGACCGCCCGCAGGTCCTCGTAGCCGAGCCCGCGGCGGGCTAGGTCGCCGGGCTTGTAGTTCTCGATCACCACGTCCGCCCGCGCCGCGAGGTCGCGCACGAGGCCCGCCCCCGCCTCGCTCGCGAGATCGATCGCGATCGAGCGCTTGTTGCGGTTGGCGGCGAGGAAGTAGGCGGAGAGGTCGCTCGGCGCGCCGGTCTCGTCGGGGACGAAGGGGGGGCCCCACGCCCGCGTGTCGTCGCCGCTGCCCGGGCGCTCGACCTTGATCACGCGGGCGCCGAGGTCCCCCATCAGCTGCGTCGCGCTCGGGCCGGCGAGAACGCGGGTGAGGTCGAGGATGGTGAGGCCCGCGAGGCTGCGCGGCGAGCCGGGGACGGGGGCGGCGGGGGCGGCGGGGGCGGCATCGACCATGGGTATCTCGCTCGGCGGGAACGGCACGCACCGGCATAGCTCGTGCCGCGCAGGCGGGGAAGCGCGCATCCACCCTTCCGCCTCGCGCGCATGGGGCGTACAGTCGCCGGCGCGACGAGGCGGGCCGGGGAAATGCCATGACGATGGGGTCGGACGGGGCGACGAGGCGGGCGCGGAGAGCCGGGCGGTTCGCCGGGACATGTGCGGTGATCGGGGTCGTCGCCGGCCTCGCGGCCGCTACGGCCGTCGCCCGCGACGCCGGTCCGGGCTTCGTCTGGGGCGACGATTCGAGCTCCTTCGCGAACGACGGCGAGTGCGACGACCCACGCTTCACCGGCGCGGGCATGGCCAAGCTCGCCGTCGACGAGAACCGCGGTGCCGACGCGAGCGACTGCCGGCGCCTGTTCGAGGCGGGGACGATCGACCTGGTCGCCGCAGCGACCGCCGGCCCGGAGACGACCATCGACTTCGGCGACGATTCGGGCCGCTGGGCGAACGACGGCGAGTGCGAGGACCCGCGTTTCGAAGGCGAGGGCATGGCGGCGTTCCTCCTCGAGCAGGACCGCATGCGAGACGCGAGCGACTGCCGCCGCCTCTTCGAGGAGGGCGCCATCACCTTGCGCGGTGCCGAGCCGGAAACGGCGGCGGACGCGGCCCCGGCGGATGCGGCCATCGTCGATTTCGGGGACGACACGGGCCGGTGGCCCGACGACGGCGAATGCGACGACCCGCGCTTCACGGGCGAGGGCATGGCCGCCGCGCCCTTCGACGAGGAGCGGATGCGCGACGCGACGGACTGCCGCCGCCTGTTCGAGGAGGGCGCGATCGCCCTGCGCGACGACGACGTCCCCCCGACGCCCGTCTCCGGCGCCGGCATCGACTTCGGCGACGACACCGGCCGCTGGCCGAACGACGGCGAATGCGACGACCCGCGCTTCGAGGGGCAGGGCATGGCCGCCCAGCCCCGCCCGCAGGAGCGTCGCCGCGACGCCACCGACTGCCTGCGCCTGTTCGAGGCGGGCTCCGTCACGCTGCGCGCGGACGACGCCGAGCCGACGCCGCAATCCGCCGAGGGCATCGACTTCGGCGACGATTCCGGCCGCTGGCCCAACGACGACGAATGCGACGACCCGCGCTTCACCGGCCCGGGGATGGCCGGCACGCCGACGGACGAGGAGATGATGCGCGACGCGAGCGATTGCCGCGCGCTCTTCGAGGCGGGATACCTGTCCCGCAGCACGAGCCCGCGCTACGGCACGCCCGCGGCGAAGCAGCCGCCGGTCGACGCGATCGCCTTCGGAGACGATTCCGGCGCCTGGCCGAAGGACGGGGAATGCGACGACCCGCGCTTCGTCGGCGCAGGCATGGCCTGGGAGGTCCAGGAGGAGACCACCCTGCGGGACGCCAGCGACTGCCGGCGGCTCTACGTCGACGGCGGGATCGCCCTCGCCGCGACCGACGCCGACGCGCCGAGCGTCCCCGCACCGGGCGGTCCGCGCACGAACCCGCGCTCCTCCGCCGCGCCGGCGTCGGACGCGCTCGCGGGCATCGACTTCGGCGCCGACACGAGCCGCTTCGCCAGCGACGGCGAGTGCGACGATCCGCGCTTCGAGGGCGAGGGCATGGCCGCCGTCCCCCTCGACGAGGACCGGATGGCGGACGCGAGCGATTGCCGGGCGCTGTTCGCGCAGGGGCGCATTCGCCTGCGCGAGTGAGGCCGCGCATCTTCCCGCACGGGTCCTCCGACCCCATCTCGGACGGCGATGCCCCGTCTCCTGACCTACAACGTTCATTCCTTCACCGGCACCGACCGTCGCCGCGAACCCGAGCGCATCGAGGCCGTGATCCGCGACAGCGGCGCGCGGATCGTGGCGCTCCAGGAGGTGCGCTGGAGCGCGCGGTCCGAGGGCGCGCACGCGCTGATGACGCTCGCGCGCAATCTCGGCATGGCCTGGCACTTCCAGCGGACCGCGACCTTCGCCGGCGAGCAGTTCGGGCTCGCCGTCCTCTCCGACCTGCCGATGCGCCTCGTGAAGAGCGGCGGGCTGCCGCGGCTCGGCCCGGCCCTGCCGGAGCGGCGCTCCGCCCTGTGGGTCGAGGTCGAGACCGGATCGGGGCCGCTCCAGGTGATCTGCACGCACCTCGCTGTGCTCAGCGCCCGCGATCGCATGGCCCAGGCGCAGGCGCTGCTCGGTCCGGACTGGCTCGGCGGCACGCCCGGCCCCGCGGTGCTGATGGGCGACCTCAACGCCGGCCTGCGCTCGGCCGCCTACAAGCGCCTCGCCGCGGCCCTCGACTGCGCCCGTTCGGGCAGCGCCGAGCGCCACGCCACCTTCCCCTCCTGGATGCCGCTGACGCGGATCGACCACATCATGGGGGCGAACGGCGCGCGGCTCGCGAATCCGCAGGCCCTGCGCACGGCGACGAGCCGGGTGGCCTCGGACCACCTGCCCTTCGCGGCGGAGCTGGTCTCGCTCGGCTGACGACGCCGTCGCGGCCGACGCGCCCCCTCACTGGATGACCAGGTCCGCCTGCAGCGCCCCCGCCGACTTGATCGCCTGGAGGATCGCGATGATCCCCGCGGGCCTCAGGCCGATCTGGTTGAGCCCGGCCACCAGCGTCTGGAGCGAGGAGCCCTGGATGATGGCCAGCCGGCCTTCGCCTTCCTGGACCTCGACGCGGGTGTCGGGGAGGACGACCGTCTGGCCATTGGAGAAGGGCGGGGGCTGGGAGGCCACCGGCAGCTCGGTGACGCGCACCGTGAGGTTGCCGTGGGTGACGGCCACCGTCGAGATCCGCACGTCCGCGCCGATGACGACCGTCCCCGTGCGCTCGTCGATGACGACGCGCGCGGGCGTGTCCGGGGTCACGACCAGGTCGCCGAGCTCGGCGAGGAAGCGGACCGGGCTCACGTCCGGCGGGTTCACCACGAGCACCGAGCGGTAGTCCCGCTCGTAGGCCCCGCGCCCGCCGAAGCGCGCCTGGGTGTAGACGTTGATGGCGTCGGCGATGCGCACCGCGGTGCGGAAGTCCGGGTTCCGCAGCTCGAGGATGAGCGAGCGCATGTTGCCGAAATGGTCGGGCAGCTCGCGCTCGACCAGCGCGCCGTTGGGCACGCGGCCCACCGTCGGCACGCCCTGCGTGACGACCTCGGCCTCGCCCGCCGCCGAGAAGCCGGTGACGGCCACGGGACCCTGCGCCACCGCGTAGATCTGCCCGTCCGCCCCCATCAGCGGCGTGATCACCAGCGTGCCGCCGAGCAGCGAGCGCGCGTCGCCGAGCGCCGAGACCGTGACGTCGATGCGCGAGCCGCGGCCGATGAAGGGCGGCAGCTCGGAGGTCACCACCACGGCGGCGACGTTGCGCGCACGCAGCTGGTCGGCGCCGACGTTGACGCCCATCCGGTCGAGCATCGAGGTCAGCGACTGCTCGGTGAAGGGCGCGTTGCGCAGCGTGTCGCCGGTGTTGGCGAGGCCCACCACGAGCCCGTAGCCGACGAGCTGGTTCTCGCGCATGCCCTTGAGGGTGGTGATGTCCTTGATGCGCGTGACCCCGCCGGGGAACGCGTCGGCGCGGGCGGCGGTGGAGAGCGCGGGCGCGAGCGTGCTCGACGCGGCCATGGCGAGCGCGAGGAGGAGCGAGGCGGCGCGGCGCATCACGGGCTCCCCACGCGCAGCGAGCCGTCGTCCTGCACGACGCCGACGATGACGAGGCCGGAATCGAGGTTGCGCGCCCGCACCCGGTCCCCCGCCCCGCCGGATTCGAGCGGGGTGACGAGGGTCGAGATCACGAGCCCGTCCGCCTGGAAGACGATCTGCGTCGTCTCCCCGCGCACCACGAGCTTCGCCTCCTCCACCGCGTTCTGCGGCACGACCCGCCCGGGCAGGAGCGTGCGGCGCGCGACCTTGCCGACGAGGGCGCCCGCGTCGCGGACGACCGCGAGCTGGCCGGTGCTCGCGGGGAACGCGCGCTCGACGAGGACCGTCTCCTTGATCGTCTCGCCGGGATAGATCGTGATCGTCGGCACCGGCAGCGTCACGC
>NZ_JBQTCJ010000070.1:0-22860 GCF_052380005.1 Salinarimonas sp. NSM | reverse complement strand
CGGCGATGCCCGTCGCGACGGGCGCCGCCGCCGCGGTCGCCGCGGTGGCCGGCGCGATCGCCGCGACGTCCTGCCGGGCGGCGCCGAGGACGAGGGGGAGACCCCGGCGGAGAGCGCCGAGGCGGGTGCCGGCGACGAGCCGGCGGCCGTGACCGAGCCCGCCGTCACCGCCGCCGTCGCGGCCGAGGACCCCGTGACCGCCGCCGACGAGGCTCCCGCCGCCACGGAGGTCGCCGAGGCCCAGGCCGAGGAGAACCCGGTCGAGGAGAAGCCCAAGAAGGCGCGCGCACCGCGCAAGCGCCGTCCGCGCAAGGGCGAGGTGGAGGCCGAGGCCGCAGCGGAGGCGGCGCCCGAGGCGCCGGCCGAGCCCGCGGTCGCGCAGGCCGCCACGGCACCCGCGGAAGCTCACGGAGAGGCTCCGAACGCGGCACCGAGCGAGGCTCCGGATGCGGCTCCCGCCGAGGAAGAGGCTCCCGCGGAGCCCGTCACCGTCGTGCTGACCCCGCCCGACCCGAACCGGCCCAAGCGCGCCGGCTGGTGGTCGAAGGCGAAGTCGGTCCTCTCCGGCGAGGGCTGACAGCCGGATCGAGCCCCCGCGCGGCCCGTCGCGCGGGGGCTCCCCCCTCACCCGATCCTGCCGGCGGCCGTCAGCCGCCCTTCGCCAGCACGAGCGCCCGCGCGTAGACCTCGCGCTTCGGCAGGCCCGTCTCGGCCGCGACGAGCGCCGCCGCGTCCTTGATCGAATGGCCCGCGAGCGCGCGCGCGAGCGCCGCGTCGAGCCCGCTCTCGGCCTCCTCGCGGCGGCTCTCCGAGGACGCCTCGCCGATCAGCACCACGATCTCGCCCTTCGGCGGCCCGGCCTCGGCGAACTCCGCGGCCAGGGTCGCCAGTGTCCCGCGACGCACCGTCTCGAACATCTTGGTGAGCTCGCGGGCCATGACGGCGGGCCGCGGCCCGAGGACGGCGGCGGCGTCCGCGAGCATCTCCGGCAGGCGGTGTGGCGATTCGAAGACGAGCAGCGTCCCCGGAATCGCCGCGAGCGCCTCGAGCCGCGCCCGCCGCGCCCCGCTCTTGGCGGGCAGGAAGCCCTCGAAGAAGAAGCGGTCGGACGGCAATCCCGAGACGACGAGGGCGGAGAGGATCGCCGAAGGCCCGGGAATCGGCACCACCGTCAGCCCCTCCGCGATCGCCTCCTGCACGAGCTTGTAGCCGGGGTCCGACACCAGCGGCGTGCCCGCGTCCGAGACGAGCGCCAGCGCCTGCCCCTCGCGCACCCGCGCGAGCATGCGCTCGCGCACGCCCTCGCCGGAATGCTCGTGATAGGACACGAGCGGGGTGGCGATGCCGTAATGCGCCAGGAGATGGCGCGTCACCCGCGTGTCCTCGGCGAGCACGACGTCCGCCGCGGCGAGCGTCGCGAGCGCGCGCAAGCTCACGTCCCCGAGATTGCCGATCGGCGTCGCCACCACGTAGAGGCCGGGCGCGAGCGGCTCGGCCTCGGCTGCGATGCCGAACGCGGTGAAGACGCCGCCCTCCCCGCGTCCGGGCTTCGCGACGCGGCGGGTGCGGTTGTCGATGGGACGCGGCATGAAACGATCCGTCCGGATGCTGGAGGCGGGCCGGGCGACGGATCGGCCGTCGCGGCCCGGCGAATCTAAGTTAAAATTGCGTTGTCGCCGCTCCCGTGTCACGAAACGGCGGAACGGGAACGACGCGACGCGCGGGCGCCATCCTAGGCCGACCGCGGGAGACGAGGAAAGGGTAGCGTATGAAGGCGAACGGGGAGATCGCAGCGCGCCGCGCCGTCTCGGCGCCGCGCGGAGGAGGTTTCGGCCGGTCGGCGCGCGGGGTCCTCGCGGGGCTCGCGACGCTGGCGCTCGCAGCCTGCACCACGCCCTTCGCGGGGGGAGACAGCCCCTTCGCGGCGGCGCCCAGCGCGCCGGCGGGCGAGCGCATCGGCGAGGGCAGCGTGCCCGTGGCGATGCTCCTGCCGCTCACGGGCCAGGGCCAGGGATCGGCGGCCGCCGAGGACATGCGCAACGCCGCGCGCCTCGCGCTCTCGGAATTCAACAATCCCGACATCCAGCTGACCGTCTACGACACCGCGGGCACGCCGGAGGGCGCGCGCGCCGCGGCGCAGGCCGCCCTGGCGCAGGGTGCAGAGCTGATGATCGGACCGCTCTTCGCGGGCTCCGTCCAGTCCGCGGGCCAGGTCGCGCAGGCCGCGAACGTGCCGGTCCTCGCCTTCTCGACGGACGCGACGGTGGCGAGCCGCGGCGTCTACCTGATGGGCTTCCTGCCCCAGCCCGAGGTCGAGCGTGTCGTCGACTACGCCGCCCAGAACGGGCGTCGCGCCATCGCCGCGCTGATCCCGCAGACCACCTACGGCAACGTCGTCGAGGCGCAGTTCCGCGAGACGGCGGCGCGCCGGGGCGTGCGCGTGGTGCAGGTGGAGCGCTATCCCGCCGGGCAGCCGCAGCAGGCGGTCGCGCGGATCGCGGGCGTCGCCGCTGGCGCCGCGCCGCAGGTGGATGCGCTGTTCATCCCCGAATCGCCGCAGGGCCTCGTCGCGGTGAGCACCGCGCTCCAGGCGGCGGGCTTCGATCCGAGCCGGGTGAAGCCGCTCGGCACCGGGCTGTGGAACGAGCCCTCGGTGATGAGCCTCCCGGCGCTCCAGGGCGGCTGGTACGCCGCGCCCGAGCAGAGCGGCTTCCAGAACTTCGCGAGCCGCTACGGGCAGGCCTTCAACGAGCAGCCGATCCGCATCGCCTCGCTCGCCTACGACGCGGTCTCGCTCGCCGCGGCGCTCAACCGCACGCAGGGCACCCAGCGATTCTCCGAGGCGGTGCTGACGAACCGCTCGGGCTTCGCGGGCGTCGACGGCGTCTTCCGCTTCCGCGCGGACGGGCTCAACGACCGCGCGCTCGCGGTCTACGAGGTCCGCGGTGGCGGCGCGAGCGTGGTCGGCCCCGCCCCGCGCGCCCTGCCCGACGCCTGAGCGCACGGCGGCGAGCCGTCCCCCGGCCGGATCTCGTCCTGCAAGGCCCGGCGCCCTAGTTCAGGACGTCCAGCAACGAAGTGCGGGCGACCGGCGGCCAGCGTGTGCCGCCGGCTCCGACGAGGGATCAATCCATGGGTTTCGACGACGTCATCGTCGCTGTCGCGATCGGGCTCGTGCTCGTCGTCCTGCTGCTCGGTCTCGCGAACATGCTGCGCGGCGGCAGCGCCAACCGGTCTCAGCAGCTGATGCGCCTGCGCGTGCTGCTGCAGTTCGTCGCGATCGTCGTGATCATGGGCGTCATCTGGTGGCGCGCCGTCTGACCGACGCCACGCCGTAGAACACATGTCGAGAACACATGTCGCCCGATTGTCGCCACAATGGGGCTCGATGCGAAGCACCTGCGTCGGTGCGGTCACCGGACGGGCGCCGATGCGCCTTCCCTTCGCCGGCATTCGGCGCTAGGACGCTGGTCGAGGAGTACCGTAGCTCATGCGAGTCGCCATCGCCACCGCAACCGCCCTCGCCGGCCTCCTGGCCGCGGGAACGGCGTCTGCGGGGGACCTGAACGGCTCGAGCCAGGGCGCCTACCAGACGCCGGCCTCCATGCGCGGCGGCTTCCTGTCGGAAGCGCGATTCGGGGTCTTCTCGGTCGATCCCTTCAGCGAGGAGAGCAGCGGCGCCGTCCAGGCCGAGCTCCTGTTCCAGAAGCCGCTGACCCCCTCCGACCTCTTCGCCAGCTACTTCGTCCCGCGCCCGCACCTCGGCGCGAGCCTCGACTTCGACGGCGGCGTCAGCTTCGCCTTCGCGGGCTTGAGCTGGAACGTCGACCTCGGCCCGCGGGTGTTCCTCGAGGCGTCGATCGGCGGTGCGCTGCAGGAGACGCGCGCGGCCGCCTACACCAGCTCCGCGCTCGCCGACGGCGTCGCCGCGGGCTGCGGCCCGAGCCTGCGCGAGAGCGCGTCGCTCGGATATCGCTTCAACGAGACCTGGAGCGTCGTCGCCTCGGTCGAGCACCTGTCGAACAACGGCCTGTGCGACGAGCCGACGAGCATGACGAACTTCGGCGCCCGGCTCGGCTACTCCTTCTGACGCGACGCCCTATCTCGGGGCTCGGGTCCACACGAGCAGGGAGGCGGACGTGGTCGTCCTCAACCGCATCTACACGAGAACCGGCGACCAGGGCACGACCGCGCTGGCGAGCGGCGAGCGCCGCCCCAAGCACGACCTGCGCATCGAGACCTACGGCACCGTCGACGAGACCAACGCCTGCATCGGCATGGCGCGCCTGCACACCGCGGCGCTGCCCGAGGTGGACGGCATGCTCGCGCGCATCCAGAACGACTTGTTCGACCTGGGCGCCGACCTCGCGACGCCCGACACCGGCGAGCCCCTGCCCTACGAGCCTCTGCGCATCGTCGAGAGCCAGGTCGAGCGGCTCGAGCGCGAGATCGACCAGCTCAACGCCGCGCTCGCGCCGCTTCGCTCCTTCGTCCTGCCCGGCGGGGCGCCCGCCGCGGCGGCGCTCCACCTCGCCCGCACCGTCTGCCGACGCGCCGAGCGGCTGTGCACGGCGCTCGCCGAGAAGCCCGACGAGCCCGTCTCCGCCGCCGCCGTGAAGTACCTCAACCGCCTCTCCGATTTTCTCTTCGTCGCGAGCCGCTGGGTGAACGCGCAGGGCGACGGCGACGTGCTGTGGGTGCCGGGGAAGACGCGGTGACGGCACCACCTGCGACGCGCAGCGATCCAGTGCCGCACGATCGCTCCGCGGCGCGTCGGCGGGCCTGAAGCAACGGCCGCGCGGCGGGGACCGATTGGCCTTTTTCGCGCGTTGACAAGGAAGAACGCGCCTCTGTACGGTCCGTCGCCTTCGTATTCACGCCTCGCGAGGCCGCGCCCGCGGGCGGCCGGCGGGGCGCGGGGCGCGGGGCGCAGCGCACCACGACAAGGACGGTCAACCCATGAAGATCCTCGTGCCCGTGAAGCGGGTCGTCGACTACAACGTGAAGATCCGGGTCAAGCCGGACGGCTCCGGCGTCGACCTCGCCAACGTCAAGATGTCGATGAACCCCTTCGACGAGATCGCCGTCGAGGAGGCGATCCGGCTCAAGGAGAAGGGCAAGGCGACGGAGATCGTGGCCGTCTCGATCGGCCCCCAGCAGGCGCAGGAGACGATTCGCACCGCGCTCGCCATGGGTGCCGACCGCGGCATCCTGGTGAAGACCGACGCCCCCGTGGAGCCGCTCGCGGTGGCGAAGATGCTCGCGGCGATCGTGGCGAACGAGAGCCCAGATCTCGTCATCATGGGCAAGCAGGCGATCGACGACGACTGCAACCAGACCGGCCAGATGCTGGCCGCACTGCTCGGCTGGGCGCAGGGCACGTTCGCCTCCAAGGTCGAGCCCGGCGACGGCACGGTCGACGTCACGCGCGAGGTCGACGGCGGCCTGCAGACGGTGTCCTTGAAGCTGCCGGCCATCGTCACGACGGACCTGCGCCTCAACGAGCCGCGCTACGCGAGCCTGCCCAACATCATGAAGGCGAAGAAGAAGCCGCTCGAGGAGACCTCCCCCGAGGCGCTCGGCGTCGACGTCGCGCCGCGGCTCACGGTGGTGAGCACGGCCGAGCCGCCCAAGCGCCAGGCCGGCGTCAAGGTGGGCTCCGTCGAGGAGCTGGTGCAGAAGCTCAAGAACGAAGCGGGAGTGCTCTGATCATGGCGATCCTCGTCCTCGCGGAACACGACAATGCGGCGCTCAAGGACGCGACGCACAAGACGGTCGCGGCCGCCGCCGCCATCGGCTCGCCGATCCACGTCCTCGTCGCCGGCTCGGGTGCGGGTGCCGTCGCCGAGGCGGCCGCGGCGCTCGACGGCGTCGAGAAGGTCCTGCATGCCGACGCGCCGGCCTACGAGCATTTCCTCGCCGAACCGATCGCCGCCCTGATCATCTCGCTCGCGGACGGCTACGACGCCCTCGTCGCGCCGGCCTCGACCACCGGCAAGAACGTGATGCCCCGGGTCGCGGCGCTGCTCGACGTGATGCAGGTCTCCGACATCATCAAGGTCGTCGCCCCCGACACGTTCGAACGGCCGATCTACGCCGGCAACGCGATCCAGACGGTGAAGTGCGCCGAGCCGAAGACGGTGATCACGGTGCGCACCGCCTCCTTCCAGGCCGTCGGCACCGGCGGCTCGGCGCCGGTCGAGACCGTGGGCTCCGCGGAGGATCCGGGCCTCTCGTCCTTCAAGGGCGAGGAGATCGCGCATTCGGACCGCCCGGAGCTGACGTCCGCGAAGATCATCATCTCCGGCGGCCGCTCGCTCGGCTCGACGGAGAACTTCAAGACCTACATCGAGCCGATCGCCGACAAGCTCGGCGCGGCGATGGGCGCCTCGCGCGCGGCGGTCGACGCGGGCTACGCCCCGAACGACTGGCAGGTCGGCCAGACCGGCAAGGTGGTGGCGCCCGATCTCTACATCGCGGTCGGGATCTCGGGCGCCATTCAGCATCTGGCGGGCATGAAGGATTCGCGCGTCATCGTCGCCATCAACAAGGACGAGGAGGCGCCGATCTTCCAGGTCGCGGATTACGGCCTGGTCGGCGACCTGTTCCAGATCCTGCCGGAGCTCGATGGCGCACTTGGCAAGTGAGCCCGGCTCGCGATCGCGGCCACGGCCCGTGATCGCGGGCCGCAACGGGGAAGACGGGCGCGGATCGTCCGCGGCGAAGGCCGTGGGCATCCGCGCCGGATCGTGGCACTCTGACGGCCGGGCCCGGCCGGAATCGCGCGGCCGCCGGGGAGCGATGTCGCGGCCCGCATCGATGAACGAGGAAGCTCTGATGGAGATCAAGACGGTCGGCGTCATCGGCGCGGGTCAGATGGGTAACGGCATCGCCCATGTCTGCGCGCTCGCGGGGCTCGACGTCCTCCTCAACGATCTCGACGAGGACCGCGTCACCGCGGGCCTCGCGACGATCAACGGCAACATGATGCGCCAGGTCGCCAAGGAGCTGATCTCCGACGCAGACCGCAAGGCGGCGCTGGAGCGCATCCGCCCGGCCGTCGGCCTCGCGGCGCTGCGCCCGGCGGACATCGTCATCGAGGCCGCGACCGAGAACGAGCAGGTCAAGCGATCGATCTTCACGGCGCTGTGCCCGGTCCTGCGGCCCGAGACGATCATCGCCTCGAACACGTCCTCGATCTCGATCACCCGCCTCGCGGCCTCGACCGACCGGCCCGAACGCTTCATCGGCATCCATTTCATGAACCCGGTGCCGTTGATGCAGCTCGTGGAGCTGATCCGCGGCATCGCCACCGAGGACCCGACATTCGAGGCCTCGAAGGGCTTGATCGACAAGCTCGGCAAGGTGACGACCGTGGCGGAGGACTTCCCCGCCTTCATCGTCAACCGCATCCTGCTGCCGATGATCAACGAGGCGATCTATACGCTCTACGAGGGCGTGGGCTCCGTGGACGCGATCGACACCGCCATGCGGCTCGGCGCCAACCACCCGATGGGGCCCCTCCAGCTCGCCGACTTCATCGGTCTCGACACGTGCCTGTCGGTGATGCAGGTGCTCCACGACGGGCTCGCCGACACCAAGTATCGGCCCTGCCCGCTTCTGGTGAAATACGTAGAGGCCGGCTGGCTGGGGCGAAAGACGAAGCGTGGCTTCTACGATTATCGCGGCGAGCAGCCGATCCCGACGCGTTGAACCACCGCAGGAACGCACCGAACGAAGACGAATGCGCTCGCGGGCGTCTCTGGCCCTTGCGCCGAGGCGCCCGATCGTCTATCTAAGGCCTACGATCTTTTGGCCGACTTGACGTGCTGTATCGTGCCGGCAGAGCCGCACGAGCGTTCGACTTCTCTTCCGAAATTTCGACGACCCTGACCGCGCGGGCCCCGGGTACCGGCGTTCGCGCCACTATCTGACTGGATACGACTCATGACGAACGGCACCGTTAAGTTCTACAACGACCAGAAGGGCTACGGATTCATCCAGCCCGACGACGGCTCCAAGGACGTGTTCGTGCACGCCACCGCGCTCGAGCGCGCCGGCATGCGTGGCCTCGTCGAGGGCCAGAAGGTCGCCTTCGACACGGCTCAGGATCGCCGCACCGGCAAGGTCGCCGTGGACAACATCCAGGCCGCGTGAGGCCTGTCGCGCCCCGGCGCATGCGATTCGAGCCGCCCCTCACCCCGGGGGGCGGCTCTCGTGTTTGATCGGTCGACATCGATGACTGGCGCCCGCGCCGCGCGGCCGGCCGCCGAAAGGAGACACATGTCCCATCTCTACAAGGTCGGGCAGCGCGTCCGGCTCCTGCGCGCCCCCGTCCCGGACGGACGTTTCGGCGGCGCCGAGAGCTACGAGATCGTGCGCCTGATGCCGGCGGACCAGACCGGCGAAGCTTCCTACCGGGTGAAGGCCGGAACCTCCGAGCTCGCCGTGCGAGAGAGCGAGATCCAGTCATGAGCGCCTATCGCGAGAAGAGCTTCACCGACCGCCAGAGCGACGCCGCGAGCGCCAAGCGCGCCATGCTGGAGCGCGCCAAGGCGAAGTCGCCGTCGAACGATCCCGCGGCCGCCCAGCGGCGGGCCGAGCGCGAGGCCGCGACCCGCGAGCGCGACGCCCGCCGCGCCGAGCGCGACGCGACCCGCAAGGCCGAGGCGGAGCGCCTCGCGGCCGAGCGCGTCGCGAGCGAGGCCGAGGCGCGCGAGCGCGCCGCGACCGAGGAGGCGGACGCCGCCCAGCGCGAGGCCGACCTCCTGGTGCAGCAGAAGGCGGCGCGCGACGCCCGCTACGCGGCACGCAAGGCCCGCAAGTGACGCC
The DNA here is from genome assembly GCF_052380005.1 of Salinarimonas sp. NSM. NCBI lineage: Bacteria > Pseudomonadati > Pseudomonadota > Alphaproteobacteria > Hyphomicrobiales > Salinarimonadaceae > Salinarimonas > Salinarimonas sp. NSM. The sequence goes on along the minus strand of NZ_JBQTCJ010000070.1, from coordinate 14,028 downwards.
CGCGAGCGCGTTTCCCCCGGCGCTCCCCGCCTCGCGGCTCTCGCCGCGCCGACTCGCGGTCACGGCGCGCTCGCGCGCCTTCGACCTCTACCTCGCGCTGTGGACGGGCCTGTTCGGCCTCGCGATTCCGGTCTTCGCCCTTCTCGGCTCGCCCAGGCCGGCGATCCGGGCGGCGACGCGGGTGTGGGTGCGCGGCGCCTTCCTCGGCCTGCGCGTTCTCGTCGGCCTGCGTCACGTCGAGCGCGGGCGCGACCACCGGCCCGACGGGCCCTGCCTCGTCGTCGCGAACCACCAGTCGACGTGGGAGACCTTCGCGGCGCTGGTGCTGTTTCCCGACGTCGCCATCGTGGCGAAGCAGGAGCTGCTGCAGATTCCGGTCTTCGGGTGGTACCTGCGGCGCTCCGGCATGATCGTCATCGACCGGGCGAGCGGCGGCAAGGCGCTGCGCGAGATGATCGAGCACAGCCGCGCCGCGCTCGCCGAGGGCCGCTCCGTGCTGATCTTCCCCGAAGGCACGCGCCGCGCCCCGTCCGACCCGATCGTCTTCAAGCGTGGCGCGGAGCTGCTCTACAAGGCGCTCGGCGTCCCGGCCCTGCCGATGGCGGTCGATTCGGGTCTCTATTGGCGCAGCCGCTCTCCGCGCCGCGCCGGCACGATCCGCGTCACCTACGCGGCTGCGATCGCCCCGGGGCTCTCCGCCTCCGACTTCGCAACGACCGCCGAGGCCGCGCTCGAGGCGGCGAGACGCACCTGATCGAGGCGCGTCACAGCCCCATCCGCTCCGCCATCAGCTCCGCCACGTGGCGCGTCTCGCGCCCGGCGCCCTGCTCGATCTGCTCGCGGCAGGAGAAGCCGTCGGCGAGGATCACTGTGTCGTCGCCCGCCTCGCGCACCATCGGCAGGATCACGCGCTCGCCGCAGGCCTGCGCGGTCTCGTAGGTCTCCTTCGCGAAGCCGAATGAGCCGGCCATGCCGCAGCAGCCGGACGGCGCGATCCGCGCGTCGATGCCGAGCGCCTCGAGGAGCGCCCGCTCGGCCGTGTCCTCGAGCACCGCATGATGGTGGCAGTGGATCTGAACGAGCGCCTCGTCGACGATCCGCGGCAGGTCGAAGCGATCCTCGTTGGCCATGACGAAATCCGAGAAGTAGGACACCTGGCTCGACAGCGCCCGCGCCCGCTTGTCGTCCGGGAAGAGGTTGACGAGCTCGTCCTTGAAGGCCGTGGTGCAGGCGGGCTCGAGCCCGATGATCGGCGTGCCGGCGGCGATCTCGCCCTTCAGCGACGTCAGCGTCTCGAACCAGAGGTTCTGCGCCGTGCGCAGGAAGCCCTCGGCGTAGAGCGCGCGCCCGCAGCACAGGCGCCGGGGCGGGATCTCGACGCGGTAGCCGGCGCGCTCCAGCACCTTCGTCGCCGCGATCAGCGTGCCCGGCCGGAAATGGTCGTTGAACGTGTCCGGCCAGATCAGCACGCGCTCGCCGTCGCGCGGCCGGTCCTCGCGGGCCACGAGCCAGGCGCGGAAGGTCGTCGGCGCGAAGGCGGGGATGCTGCGCTCCCGGGCGATGCCGCCGATGCTCTTGGCGAGCCCGGAGAGGCCCGGCATCCGCATGACCAGGTTGACGATCCGCGGCATCCGCGAGCCGAGCTTCGCCCACAGGTGGATGAGCCCCATCGCGTAGGCCGCTCGCGGCCGCAGCTTGCCCTTGTAATGGTGCGCCCGGAACTCCGCCTTGTAGGTCGCCATGTCGACGTTGACCGGGCAGTCGCTCTTGCAGCCCTTGCAGGCGAGGCACAGGGAAAGCGCCTCCTCCACCTTCTCCGCCGCGAAGCCGCCCGACATCGCGCCGCCGTGGAGCATCTCGAACAGGAGCCGGGCGCGCCCGCGGGTGGAATGCTCCTCCTCCCGGGTGACCATCCAGCTCGGGCACATCACCCCGCCGTCGGATTCGAGCCGGCGGCACTTGCCGACGCCGACGCAGCGCTCCGCGGCGGCGACGAAGCCGCCCTCCTCGTGGAAGGAGAAGAAGGTCCTGGGCTCCTCGGGCGCATGGCGCGGGCCGAGCCGCAGGTTGGAGGTCGCCGGGTAGGGGTCGAGGATCTTGCCGGGGTTCATCAGGCCGTCGGGATCGAAGATCGCCTTGAACTCGCGGAAGGCGGCGAGCATCTCCGGCCCGTACATGCGCTCGAGAAGCGCGCCGCGCGCCTGGCCGTCGCCGTGCTCGCCCGAGAGCGAGCCGCCGTAGCGCACGACGAGATCCGCCGCCTCCGAGAGGAAGCGCGACCACTCGGCCACGCCGTCCTCGTGCTTCAGGTCGAACGAGACGCGGCAATGCACGAGCCCGTCGCCGAAATGGCCGTACATCGGCGAGACGTAGCCGTACTTCTCGTAGAGTGCCTGGAGGTCTCGCGTGTAGGCCCCCAGCCTCTCGGGCGGGACCGCGGTGTCCTCCCAACCCTCCCAGGTCTCCGGGCGATCGGGGACGTAGGCCGATCCGGGAAGGCCCGCCTCGCGCACGCTCCAGACCTCGGCCGCCTTCGCCGGCGCGGCGAGGACGCGCGCGGCCACGCCCTTCGCCTCGTAGGCGCGCCGAAGCGCATGCGCCTTCTCCTCGGCCTCGGCGCGGTCGAAGGCGCCGAACTCGACGACGAGCCAGCTGTCGCCCTCGGGCAGGACCTTCAGGTCCTCCTCGTGCAGGTGCTTGCGCTGCATCGCGTCGATGAGGAAGCCGTCCACGCCCTCGATGGCGATCGGCCCGTGCGCCCGCACGGCGACGACCTCGTCGGCCGCCTCGTGGATCGAGGGGAAGGAGAGCACGCACAGCACCCGCTCGGGCGGGCTCTCGATCAGGTCCAGCGTGGCGCCGAGGATCGCGACGCAGGTGCCCTCGGTCCCGACGAGCGCCTTCGCCACGTCGAAACCGTGCTCCGGCAGGAGCTTGTCGAGATCGGCGAAGCCGGAGACGCGGCGGGGGATGTCGGGATAGCCCTCGCGCAGGAGCCGCGCGTGCCTCGTCCGAAAGGCGTCGAGCTTGTCGTAGAGCGCCGCGCGGGGGCCGCCCTCGGCGCGGATCGCCGCCAGATCGGCGTCGGACGTCTTGCCGACGGTGAGCCGCAGCCCCCGCGGCGTGATCACGTCGAGCGCCTCGACGTTGTCGGCCGTACGCTTGCCGATGACGGAATGCACGCCGCAGGAATTGTTGCCGATCATGCCACCCAGCGTGTTGTGGCTGTGGGTCGCGGGATCGGGACCGAAGGTGAGGTGGTGGCGCTCGGCCGCGTTCCTGAGCACGTCGAGGACGCAGCCGGGCTCGACCCGGGCGAGCCGGCGGGCGGGGTCGATCTCGAGCACGCGCCGGCAATGTTTCGACCAGTCGATCACGACCGCCGTGTTGGTACACTGCCCCGCCAGCGAGGTCCCTCCCCCGCGCGAGAGGATCGGCGCCTCGTGGCGCGCGGCGATGCGCACCGCCTCCGCCGCGGCCTCCACCGTGCGGGGCACGACGACGCCGATCGGCACCTGCCGGTAGTTCGACGAGTCGGTGGCGTAGAGCGCGCGGTCGCCGTCGGAGAAGCGCACCTCGGCATCGACATGCGCGGCGAGGTCGCGCGCGAGCGCGTCCGCGTCGCCGTCGAAGCGCGCGGCCTCGGTGGCGATGCGGCCTGAGGCGGTACGCTCGACGATCCGGGCGAGTGCGGTCATGGAGGTCTCCTCGCGGGTGCGGTCAGACGGCGAAGCGCTCGGCGTCCTTCGCCTTGAAGGTCAGCCCGTGGCCGGGCCTGCCGTTCGGCGCGATCGCGCCGTCGCGCGGCACGGGCGCGCCCTCGATGAGCATGGCCTCGATCCGCACGTGGTCGTGGAACCACTCGATGTGACGGCAGCCCGGCGCGGCGAGGCAGACGGGCAGATGCAGCGCCGGCGCGGTGTGGGCCGAGATCGGCACCGCGAAGGCCTCCGCCAGCGCCGCCGCCTGGAGGAAGCCGGTATAGCCGAGCGCGCGGGTCGCATCGATCTGGAGGCAGTCGACGGCGCGCGCCTCGAGCAGCCGGCGGGCGTCGTGCGGCCCGAAGACGTACTCCCCCGCCGCGCAGTCGATGCCGCAGTGGAGCCTGGCGCGCACGAACGCGAGCCCGTCGAGATCGTCCGAGGTGACGGGCTCCTCGTACCAGTCGACGCCGAACCCTTCGGCGAGCTCGGCCATGGCGAGCGCCCGGCGCGGGGTGCAGGCGCCGTTCGAGTCGATCATCAGGGCCGCCTCCCCGATCGCGTCGCGGGCGACGCGCATGCGCCGCTCCTCGACGCGCCGGTCCGTGCCGATCTTCATCTTGACGCGCACGCACCCGTCCTCGCGGACCCAGCCACCGAGCTGCTCGGCGAGGCGGGCGTCGTCGTAGCCGGTGAAGCCGCCGGAGCCGTAGATGGCAAGCCGCTCGCGCCGCGCGCCCCAGAGGTCGACGAGGGGCAGGCCGATCAGTCCGGCCTTGAGGTCCCACAGCGCCGTGTCGACCGCCGAGATCGCCGAGGCGGCGATGCCGGACGCGCCCATGTTGCGCACCCGCCGCCGCATACGATCCCAGAGCCGGGGCACGTCCATGGCGTTCTCGCCGAGGACCTCCCCGGCGAGAGTGCCGGATACGACCCCCGCGGCCGCCGCGTCGGTATAGGCGTAGCCCATGCCGCGCACCTGATTGCCGCGCACACCGCCGGCGGACGCGGTGACCACGACGAGCGTGGTCGCGTCCCAGTCGAGCGTGCCGTCCGCCTCCGGCGCGTCGGTCGGGATGCGGTAGGCGCGCACCTCGAGCGCGTCGACGGGGACGGCTCCGGCCATTACGCGCACCTCAGATGATCTCGCGGACCGTGTCCGAGGCGGCGGTGAGCGCGATCCTGCCGGCGTTGGGCGTGCCCCGGGCGAGACTCTGCGCGAACTTCGCCGCCTGGCCGGGCTCGATCTTCGGCGGCATCGGCGGCTCGTGCGGATCGACGACGGCCTCCACCAGGACCGGCCCCGGCGTCGCGAGCGCCTGGCGCAGGGTCTGCGCGCACTGCGCCGGATCGGTGATCGTGAAGGAGACGAAGCCGCAGCCCCGCGCGATCGTGGCGAAGTCGACGGGCTCGAGCTCGCAGCCGTATTCCGGGTTGCCCAGGAAGACCATCTGCTCCCACTTGATCTGGCCGAGCGTGTTGTTCTTGATCACGATGACCTTCACGTCGAGGTCGTACTTCTTCGCCGTGATCAGCTCGCTCATCAGCATCGACAGCCCGCCGTCGCCGACGAAGGCGATCACCGGCCGGTTCGGGTAGGCGATGGCGGCGGCGTTGGCGTAGGGCAGCCCGCAGGCCATGGTGGCGAGGTTGCCCGAGCAGGAGAACATCATGTCCCCGCGGATGTCGACATGGCGCGCGATCCAGGTGGTGATCGTGCCCGAGTCCGTGGTGAGGATGGCGTTGTCCGGGATGAGCTCGTTGAGCTCGTGCGCCACGACCTGCGGCTTCATCGGCGTGTCCCGCCGCGTGCCGCGCTCCTGCATCAGCGCCCGCCAGTCGCGCATGCCCGCCTGCGCCTCCTCCAGGAAGGAGCGATCCTGGCGGTAGTCGACGCGCGGCAGCAAGAGCTCCAGCACCCGCACGGAATCGCCGACCAGCGCGGCGTCGACGTCGTAGCGAAGCCCGATGCGCTGCGGGTCGATGTCGATCTGGATCGCCTTCGCCTGGCCCGGCGACGGGTAGAACTCGATGTAGGGATAGGACGAGCCGACGATCAGCAGCGTGTCGCAGCTTTCGAGCGCCTCCTGCGAGGGCCGCGTGCCGAGGAGTCCCGTGCCGCCCGTCGTCAGCGGGTGGTCGTCGGGCACGACGCCCTTGCCGAGCAGCGGCTTGACGATCGGCGCCCCGAGCCGCTCGGCGAGCGCGATCACCTGGTCGCGGGCGCCGAGCGCCCCGCGGCCGGCCAATATGACCGTGCGCTCGCCAGCGTTGAGGATCGCGGCGGCCTCGGCGATCTGGTGCTCGGTGGGGATGTGCGCGCTCTCGGCCATGCGGTCGGAGACGTGGCCGGCGATGTTGCGCTTCGAGCGGTAGTCCGCCTTCACGGGCTGGGACTGCGTGTCCACCGGCATCGTCACGTGCGCGACGCCGCGATAGGCGAGCGCAGAGCGGCATGCGAGCTCGACGACGTTACGCGTGTGGGCAGGGCCCATGACGCGGGCGTTGTACACCGCCACGTCCTGGAAGACCTTGTCGAGCTCGACGTCCTGCTGGGTGTGGGTGCCGATCAGGTCGTGGAACTGGAGGCCGGTGATGGCGAGCACCGGCTGGCCGTCGAGCTTGGCGTCGTAGAGGCCGTTGAGCAGGTGGATGCCGCCCGGACCCGAGGTCGCGAGGCAGACGCCGAGCTTGCCGGTGAACTTGGCGTAGCCGCAGGCCATGAAGGCCGCGCCTTCCTCGTGGCGCACCTGCACGAAGCGGATCTCGTCGGCGCGCTTGCGCAGGCTCTCGATGATGCCGTTGATGCCGTCGCCGGGCAGGCCGAAGATCGTGTCGACCCCCCACTCGATCAGCGTGTCGACGAGGACGTCGGCGGCGGTCTTGGATGCCATGGGATCCTCTCCTTCGGCTGCGCTCGGCCGCGGCGCTCGCGCGCCGATTCTGCCGGTCAACAGGCAGCGGATGGGATCGTTCCTGAGATCGAGGCCCGTATTCCCGCAACACGGGGGCAGGCCGGTCGACGCCGATACGCTGCGATCGGGAATGGATACCTATGAACGATGAGGAAGGCGATCGCGGGAACCTATGCCTTGGCGAGGACCATCGCGTCGAACACCGCGAAATACATGAAAGTGGATGCCGCGAGCACGAACGCGTGCCAGACCGCGTTGTGGAACCGCAACGATTCCCACAGGTGGAAGACGATGCCCGCGGTGTAGGTCGCCCCGCCGATGGCGATGAGCCACAGCGTCGTGGGCGTCAACGCCTCGAGCAGCGCCTCGCCGCCGAGCACGCCGCTCCAGCCCATGCCGAGATAGAGCAGGATCGCCGCACGGTCCCAGCGGCCGGGGAACACGAGCTTGAGCGTCACGCCGACCGCCGCGGCGCCCCAGAGGATGACCAGGAGCGGCGCCGCGTGCGCGGCGTCGATCTGGGTGAGGAAGGGCGTGTAGGTGCCGGCTATGAGCACGTAGATCGCCGCGTGGTCGAAGCGGCGCAGGATCCACTTGGTGCGCGAGGCCGGGTACAGGTTGTAGACGGCCGAGACGCCGAGCACGGTGACGAGCCCGAAGCAGTAGATGGCGATTCCCGTCATCTCGAGCGTTCCCGCCCGTTCCGCCGCGAACAGCGTGATCAGCACGACGCCGACGAGCGCGAGCTTGACGCCGAGCGCGTGGACGATCCCGTCCGCGATCAGCTCCGCGCGGCTGTAGTCCCATTTCACGCGTGCCGGGGGAACGTAGAGCGGATCTCGACGGATCGGGAAGTTGGGGACGGGGGAACGGTCCATCGTCATGCGCGCTCCTCCTTCGATCGCGGTCCCGGCGCGGGCGTCGACCACGGCCCGCTTGCAGGAAAAGCGAAACGGGTCTTCCCTGAACGACGTTCCAGGGGAGCATAGCATGAAATTGGACGAGAACCGCCTGGTGAACGAGGAATTCTCCCTCGCCGCCGTGGACTTGAACGAGCGGATCGAGGAGGACGCCTACGTCGCCGAGGAGGCGCGGCTGCAGACGGAGCTCAAGCGCATCCAGCAGGCCTATCTCCACACCGGCGAGCGCGCGCTGATCGTGTTCGAGGGCTGGGACGCGGCGGGCAAGGGCGGGACGATCCGGCGCATGGCGGCGGCCATGGACCCGCGCGGCTTCAAGGTCTGGCCGATCGGCGCGCCCTCCCCCGCCGAGAAGCGCCACCACTACCTCCACCGGTTCTGGTCGCGCCTGCCCGCCGCCGGCGAGATCGTGGTGTTCGACCGCTCGTGGTACGGGCGCGTGCTCGTCGAGCGCGTGGAGGATTTCGCCACGGAGGCGGAGTGGCGCCGCGCCTACGGCGAGATCGTCGCCTTCGAGCGGATGCTGCGCGACGACGGCGTGCGGATCGTGAAGCTGTTCCTGCACCTCTCCCAGAAGGAGCAGCGCAAGCGCTTCATCGAGCGGCTCCGCGACCCGCTCAAGCGCTGGAAGCTCTCCTACGAGGACCTGCGCAACCGCGAAAAATGGCCGCACTACGAGGCCGCGGTCGAGGACATGATCCGGCGCACGTCGACCGCCGGCGCACCCTGGACGGCGGTCTCCTCCGAGCAGAAGAAATCCGGGCGGATCAAAGCTCTGCAGACGATCGTGGAGACGCTCTCGCACGGCGTCGACCTCTCCCCGCGGCCTCTCGACCTCGCACTGCTGGAGCAGGCGGAGAGCCGGCTCGGAATCGATCCGCGCGACGTGATCGACACGTAGACGGTGGAGGCGGGCCGCAGCCGGGCGCAGGCGTGGCTTTACGTTTCTTCACGTGCTGTTCGCACCTGCGAAACGGCGGTATGGGAGACGGGAGCACGGTCCAAGCCCCCGGACCACGAGGATGATCGAGACGATGGACGCGCGCGTCGACGACGCCCCCCCGTACGCTCACGAGCGGGACCCGCTGCGCGAGGACGCGCCGCCGCGCCGCGCCCCGAGCCTCGGGGCCCGTCTCGGGCGCGCGGTGCGCCTCTTCGTCATGGTCGTGCTGCCGATCGCGCTGATCCTCGGCGCGCTCGGCGGCTTCGGCTGGCTGCGCGACACCAAGCCCACCGTCCCGGTCGAGCGCCAGGGCGAGCGCGCCCGCGCAATTTCCGCCGTCGTCGCGGCGCCGGCCTCCGTGCAGCCGACGATCGGCGCCTACGGCCGCATCGTCGCCGGCCGCTCGGTCGACCTCAGGGCGCTCGTCTCCGGACCCGTGATCGCGGTCTCGGACGCGCTCGTCGACGGCGGCCGCGTCTCCGAAGGCGACCCGCTCGTCACGATCGACCCGTTCGCATACGAAGGCGCGCTCGTCAGAGCCCGGGCGGATCTCGCGGAGGCGCAGGCGCGCATCGCCGAGCTCGAGGCCCGCACCCGCCAGGAGGAGGACGGCATCGCCCGGGCATCCGAGCAGCTCGCCATCGCCGAGCGCGACCTCGCCCGCCTCACCCAGCTGCGCGACAGCGGCGCCGCCACCGCCCGCGCCCTCGACGACGTGGAGCTGCGGGTCTCGCAGGCGCGCGCCGCGCTGGAGACCCGCGAGAACCAGATCGCGATCCTCGAGGCGCAGCGCACCGCGCTCGACGCCTCGCTCGAGCGCCTGCGCTTCGCGGTGTCCCAGGCCGAGCGCAATCTCGACGACACGGTCCTGCGCGCGCCCTTCGACGCGCTCGTCTCCAACGCGGGCGCCGAGATCGGCAAGATCGTCGGGCAGAACGACCGCATCGCCACCCTCGTCGCCACCGACCGGCTCGAGGCCCGCTTCCTCCTGTCCGACGGCCAATTCGCGCGGCTCGCCCCTGACGGCGGCCTCGTCGGCCGGCCGGTCACCGTGATCTGGAGCGCCGGCGATACCGAGATCGCCCGGGATGCCCGCATCGCCCGCGTCGCCTCGGAGGCCGCGGACGCCTCCTTCGCGGTCTACGCCGCCTTCGACGCGCCGGTCGCGAGCGACGTGCTGCGCCCCGGCGCCTTCGTCGAGGTACGCCTCGACGACCGCGTCTTCGAGGACGCGCTCGTGCTGCCGGTCTCGGCGCTCTACGACGGCGGCGTGTTCGTCGTCACCGACGAGAGCCGCCTCGCCCGGGTCGACGTCGACGTCCTCGCCTGGGGCGACGAGGGCGTCGTCGTGCGGTCCGACGCGATCGCGCCCGGCGAGCGCATCCTGTCCTCGCGGCTGACGGCGGCGACCGCCGGCCAGCTCGTCGAGATTCGGGACGCGGAGACGGGCGAGACGGAGACGCGCGAATGAACACGCCCGCTCCCGATCGCGACGCGTTGCCCGCGGGCGGCGGCGGGATCGTCGGCATCATCAACGGCTTCCTGCGTCACCGCATCGCGGCGAACCTGCTGGCGCTCGGCGTGGCGCTGCTCGGGCTGATGGCGGTGACGCGGCTCAACACGCAGTTCTTCCCCACGGTGCAGATCCCGACGATCTTCGTCACCGTGGCCTGGCAGGGCGCGAGCCCCGAGGACGTCTCGACCGCGGTGCTGGACGTCATCGAGCCGGAGATGCGCTTCCTCGACGGCGTGCAGGACATCACGTCCTACGCGGTCGAGGGCTCGGCGCGCATCGTCGCCGAGTTCGTCGAGGGCGCCGACATGGACAAGGCGCTCTCGGACGTCGAGCAGGCGATCGCCTCGATCACGACGCTGCCGGTCGACGCCGAGCGCCCGGTCGTCACGCGCGTCGAGTTCTACGAGACGGTGGCGCTCCTAGCACTCTCGGGCACCGTCTCCGAGGACGCGCTCAAGTCCCTCGCCCGCGAGGCGCGCGACGGGCTCCTCGACCGCGGCATCGACCGGGTGACCTTCACGGGATCGCGGGCGCGCGAGCTGTGGGTCGAGGTCGACCCCGACGCCATGCGCCGGCTGGGGCTCACCGCCACGGACGTCTCGCGCGCCATCGCTGCGGCGAACCTCTCCGAGCCGCTCGGCACGCTGGAGGGCGCGAGCGAGCGCACGCTGCGCACGCTCGCACGCACGGATCGGCCGTCCGGCATCGGGGCGATCGAAATCGTCTCGACGCCCGAGGGCGAGCGCATCTTCGTGCGCGACGTGGCCTCCGTGCGCGAGGCGCTGCGCGACGGTGGCGTGCGCCTCCTGCACGACGGCGCGCCGATGATCCTCCTCGACATCCAGCGGGCGGAGAGCGCCGATACGCTCCGGAGCATGACGGCGGCGCTCGACTACGTCGAGGCGCTGCAGGCGCGCCTGCCGCCCACGGTCGAGGCGCAGCTCTTCGACGTGCGCGCGAGCGTCGTCTCGGACCGCATCGAGACGCTCTCGCTCAACGCGCTCTCGGGCATGGCAATCATCGTGGTCGTGCTGCTCCTCTTCCTCAACACCCGCGTCGCCTTCTGGGTGGCGATGGGCGTGCCGATCTCGCTGCTCGCCACCTTCGCGCTGATGTGGGCGACAGGGCAGACCATCAACGCGATCTCGCTCTTGGGCCTCATCCTCGTGCTCGGCATCCTCGTCGACGACGCGATCATCGTCGGCGAGCACGCGGTGACGCTCACCGAGGAGGGCAAGTCGCCCACGCAGGCCGCGCACGGCGCCGCCATGCGCATGCTCGTGCCGGTCATCGCGGCGACGACGACCACGCAGGCGGCCTTCCTGCCCGTGTTCATGATCTCGGGCGTGGTGGGCCAGATCATCGTGGCGATCCCGCTCGTCGTCGTGGTGGCGCTCGCCGCCTCGCTGTTCGAGAGCTTCCTCGTCCTGCCGACCCACCTGCGCCACGCGCTCGCCGCACAGGAACGCGCCAAGGCGCGCGCCGCCCTCCGGGCGCGGCCCTCCGTCATGAGCCGCATGCGAGCGGGCCTCGAGCGGGGCATCGACGCCTTCCGCAACGGCCCGGTCCGCCGGCTCGCGCAGGTCGCCTACGCCTGGCGCTACTCCACCATCGCGCTCGCGGTCGCGGCGCTGATCCTGTCGGTGGGCCTCATCGCCGGCGGGCGGGTGCAGTTCACCTTCTTCCCCACGCCCGAGCCCGAATACGTCACCGCCGAGATCATGTTCGCGCCCGGCATGTCCGAGGACGCGATGATCGCGGCGCTGGCCCGGGTGGAGGACGCGATCACGGCCGCGGACGCGGACGTCGCCGCCGCCACGGGGGAGCGCGTGGTGCGCTTCGCCTTCTCGCGGCTCGGCGTCGCCGGCCAGAAGCGCGGGGACAACATGGCGACCGTGGAGGTCGAGCTGACGCCGGGCGAGGAGCGCACGATCCGCACGCCCGAGGTGGTCGCAGCGTTCGAGCAGGCGGTGCCCGCCATTCCAGGCCTCGACGAGATCTCCATCACCGGCCGCCGCTCCGGGCCTCCGGGCTCGGACGTCGACGTCTCCTTCACCGGCGCCGACCTGCCGACCCTCAAGGCCGCCGCCGAGGACCTGAAGCTGAGGCTGCGCGACTATCCGGGCGTCTACGGCATCGCCGACGACACGCCCTTCGGCAAGAACGAGATCGTGCTCGCCACCACGCCGCGGGGCGAGGCGCTGGGGCTGAGCGCGGACACGGTCGTCTCGCAGGTGCGCGCCGTCTACCAGGGCGCGGTCGCCATGCGCTTCGCCGCCGGCGAGGAGGAGGTGACCATCCGGGTCGTGCAGGAGGGCGCAGACCTCTCGGTCGCGGGGCTGCTCGACATGACGCTGCGCACGCCGTCGGGCGCGCAGGTGCGGCTCGGCGACGCCGTGGCGATCGAGGAGCGCGCCGCCTTCGCGCTCATCCAGCGCCGGGACGGTCGCGTCGCCGTCACCGTCACGGCCGACGTCAACGCGGACGTCACCCCGGAGGGCGAGGTCCGCGCCGACGTGGTCGAGCGTATCCTGCCGGCGCTGCGCACGCAGTACGGCGTCGAGACCGCCGTGCGGGGACGGGCGGAGACGCAGGCGCAGGCCTTCGGCGATCTCGGCTTCGGCGCCATCGTGGCGCTGGCGGCGATCTACGTGATCCTCGCCCTCGTCTTCCAGAACTGGTCGCAGCCGGTCCTCGTCATGCTGGTGATCCCCTTCGGCTTCATCGGCGCCGTGATCGGGCATTGGCTGCTCGGCTTCCAGTTCGCCTTCCTGTCGATGGTGGGGCTGCTCGGCCTGTCGGGCATCCTCGTCAACGGCTCGATCGTGCTCGTCGACCGATACAACGAGCGCGTCGCCGGAGGCGAGGCGCCGGCCGAGGCGGCTGTGGCCTCCTCGGTCGACCGCTTCCGGGCGGTGCTGCTGACGACGCTGACGACCGCGGGCGGCATGGCGCCGCTCATCGCCGAGAAGAGCCTGCAGGCGCAGTTCCTGATCCCGATCGCGATCACGCTCTCCTTCGGCCTCATGGTCGCGGCGCTGATCATCCTCTTCGTCGTGCCCGCGCTGCTCGGCGTGGCGCAGGACCTCGGGCGCATCAAGCGGGGATACCTGAGGATGTCGGGGCTCGTTCAGGCAGGCTGACGCCAGGGCTGCAGGGCGCACCGGAGAGGCGTACCGGGAAAGGGGCCGCGGAACCGTGGAGGCGCCCGCCCGGTTCCCCCGAGGAGCCCACACCGCCCGGAGAGCCCCATGCGCCGCCTCATCACGCGCCGATCGACGAACCTCGCCGCCCTGTCGCTGGCCGCCCTCGCCGCCGGCGGCGCGCAGGCCCAGTCCATCGTCGCGCCCGCCACGCAGGCCGCCGAAGCCTTCTCGGACGCGCGGATCATCCCCCTGGGCGAGCTCGACTTCGAGCCTGCTGCGTTCGGCCTGTGGAGCGGGCACGACCTGCTGGACGCCGACCTCCTCGGCCCCTCCGGCGAGGACATCGGCGACGTCGAGGACATTCTCGTCACGACCGACGGCTGGGCCGTCGCCGTCGTCGTGGAGCTCGACGCGTTCCTGGAGTTCGACGAGCCGATGCTCTCGATCCCGCTCTCGGTGCTGGAGATCCTCCCCGAGGAGGGCGCCGTGCGCGCGCCGATCGAGCCGGACGCGATGCAGCTCTACTCGGCCTTCGACGTGCGCACGCTCACCGCGCGGATCGTCTCCGACCAGGTCGCGGCCATCGCCGACGACGACCTCGACGACGTCGTCACCGGCGCGGGCCTGTTCCTGCTCGAGGACGCGCTGCTCGGCGAATACGCACCGCTGGGCGACGGCGCGCGCCGCGGCTACGTCCACGACATCCTCTTCGCCATGGAAGGCGAGGTCGACGCCGTCGTGATCTCGGCCACCGCCGGCCCCTTCGACGATCTCGCCGTGCCCTGGATGGGCCCGCCTGCGAGAGAGTGACCGCGCGCGCGTCCTCGCCACATGTCCAGCGGATAAAAGGTTGACAGATCTGACCGGATGAATGGTTGACAGATCAG